>NZ_JBHVFU010000008.1:0-286416 GCF_042801455.1 Streptomyces sp. NPDC057565
TGCGACCGATTGCGTCCTGGAGCTCAACGTCATGGTGGTCCTCGGCCCAGTCATCGCCAATCAGTAGCAACTCTTCCTCCTGGTCAGGTACTTCACTGGTCGTGCAGCCTGCGGAAGACACGGCACGCGGCCTAATGGATCCAGTGCTCACGCCTTGCTCGGCGGGCACGCCACCCCATCAGCGGTCAGGGCCTTCCGGCCAACCAGCAGGGGCACGGTCTGACCACAGAACTCGCAGTGGTTCCGGCGATGAAAGTGCTCACCTGCTGGCGGCTACGGCACCGAGTCTCTACGACCCGACAGCTCCCATTAGGCGATGAGCGCGCGGGTCACCGCGGCGAGCCGGGCCCGGGCCGCCGGGTCGTAGGCCTGCTCATGGGCCCTGGCGTCCGTGAACCGGTCGAAGTACCGCCCCGTCACGGTGGCCAGAGCCGGATCGGTGATCAGCCGCACGACGGGCCGTACGCCCTCGTCGACCGGGACGGCGGGCGTGAACCCGTACTCACGCACTGCCCGGGTGTCCATCAGGTGCGCAGGGTGCAGGGCGTTGACGGTGACACCGGTGCCCGCGCCCTCGGCCAGCTCGGCCGCCAGGTCGAAGGTCGACATGATCATCGCGAGCTTGCTGCGGCAGTACGCGTCGAGCCCCTCGTAGTCACGCTCCACCATGACGTCATCGAAGTCGACAGGCGCCTGCCCCATCGAGGCGACGTTGACCACCCGCGCGGGTGCGGACGCGGTCAGCAGGGGCAGCAGCTCACGGGTCAGCAGATACGGCGCCACATGGTTCACCGCGAACCGCAGTTCGTACCCCTGCCGGCTCACCTCGCGCCGGTCCGGGGTGGCCCCGCCGCCGACCGCGGCGTTGTTGACCAGGACGTCGAGCCGGGGTTCGGTGTCGAGGATCCGGGCGGCCATGGCCCGGACCTGGTCGAGGTCGGCAAGATCGGCGAGCTGGGTCCGTACCTCCGTGCCCGGCGCCGCCGACCGTACTTCCGCGGCGACGTCGTCCAGCCGCCCGCCGTCCCGCCCATGCAGCAACAGGGTGGCCGCGGCTCCCCGGACGGCGAGATCGAGGACGAGACGGCGACCGAGCCCCTGAGTGGCACCGGTGACAAGGATCGTGCCGCCGAGTGCCGAGTCCGACGAAGAGATATCCATGGGCTGAGTTATATCAAGACCCTGATATGTCTTCCATGTGTGACAGATGTCCGTGGCTGTACGCTCACCGGCATGGGAATGACCGCCGACGAACGCCTCGGCGCGGACATCAAGCGCGCAGAGCAGGCCCTCATGACGGCCAAGAGTGCCGCGCTCAAAGGGGCGGGCCTCACGGTCGCGCAGTACGCGGCGCTGTTCGCCCTCGCCGACAACCCCGGTATATCGGGGGCCGCGCTGGCGCGCGCCTGTCTGGTCACCCCGCAGGCGATGGCAGCGGTGCTGAAACACCTCGAAGAACGGGGTCTGGTGGCCCGGTCGGCACACCAGTGGCATCAGAAGATGCTGGAGACCCGGCTCACCGAAGCGGGCCGGGAAGCGCTGCAACTCGCCGACGAGCAGGCGGTACGGATCGAACGCCGGCTCGCCGACGCGTTCACCCCGGAGGAACGCGACGCCCTGCGAGACCTGCTCGCACGCTGCGTCACCGCCATCCGGAACGATTGAGCGGCAGCGGCTACGCCACCCGATGCAGCACCAGGCAGAACGGGTGCCCGGCCGGATCGGCATAGATCCGCCACGGCCGCTCCGACCACTCCGCGTCCGCCGCCCCGGTCCCGCTCGCGCTCCCGTCGTCGAGCACGGTCGCGCCCGCCGCGACGACCTCCGTCTGCGCCGCGTCCAGATCCGGCACACCGAAGTCCAGATGGAACTGCTGGGGCCGCTCCGGGTCCGGCCAGTGCGGCGGCCGGTGGTCCGCCACCCGCTGGAACGCCAGGACGAGACCGGCGTCGGTGTGCAGCGTCGCCCAGTTCTCGTCGAGCGCCCACCGCCGGTCCGGCTCGTCGACCCGGCCGCCGAGGACCGACCGGTAGAATTCGGCCAGGCGTACGGGATCGGGGCAGTCGAGCACCACGCACTGAAGTTCGGCGATCATGCCGGGATCCTAAACCGGGCCCGGTGCCCTGCAGAGACCCTTTTCACCCGACCACCGCCCGCACGTCGCGCACCACGGACGCCGCCGTTTCCACCGCGGCCGTGTCCAGGCCGCGCAGCGCCCCACCGACCCGCTCGGTGAAGTCCGCCGGAGTCTCCGGCAGCAGCGCGGCCGCGGCCAGTGCCCCCTTCTCGTTCAGGCACCAGGTGCGGTGGTGGGCGTGGAGGGCCTGCGTCAGAATGCCGAACGCCCGCGACAGACAGAGCGCGACATGGAGCGTGTCCCCGGAGGAAGCCGACTTGCCTGCCGCCGCGACGGAGAAGTCCGCCTCCCACGCGGCGTCGCAGAGCGCCCTGCGCAGGGGCTCCGGATAGTCGCGCGTCTGCTGCTGAAGTTCCGTCAATTCGCGGTAGGGATCAGCCAGTACGCGACTGAGAGCGACCTCGCCCGGATAGCAGGGCGACCAGAAACCCAGCGGATGGCCGGGCTGGACGCCCACCTCGAAGCGGCCCTCGCGGCAGTCGGACCAGACGCTCTCGACCCGGTCCAGATCGCGCAGGATCCAGTCCACCGCCGTGCCGTCCACCCGCAGCCAGGCGCCGCCGTTGACCCAGGGACCCCAGCCGCCCGGGCCGGCCACCTCCACCCGGGAGCCCTGAGCCTGAGAGGCGAGTGCGGTGAGGGCGACCAGGTCGAGTGCCCCGCGGTAGTAGACGCCGAGATCCCAGTCGGAGTCCGGGCGATGCGTGGAGCGGGCGCGGCTGCCGCCGAGGGCGACGGCCCGGACGCCGGGCACCGCGGCCAGCCCGGCCGCCATGTCGGCGACCATCGATGCGTGAACCCGTTCTGCTGCCGATTCCGTATTCATCGGCCCGGACGGTACCCGCGGTCCGGCTGTCGGCGCAGCGGAATATCCTGGAGCTTCTTGCCATCGGCTGACGAAGGAGTCCGAAGGTGCCATCGATGCTCGATGCCGTCGTCGTGGGGGCGGGCCCCAACGGACTGACCGCCGCAGCCGAACTGGCCCGCCGTGGCTTCTCCGTTGAGGTGTTCGAGGCGCAGGAGGCGGTCGGGGGCGGTGCCCGTACCGAGGAGCTCACACTTCCCGGCTTCCGTCACGACCCGTGTTCCGCCGTTCACCCGCTCGGCATCGGCTCGCCGGCGTTCGCCGGGATGCCGCTCGCCCGGCACGGCCTGGAGTGGCTCCAGCCCGAGCTGTCGCTCGCTCACCCCTTCCCGGACGGCTCGGCCGCCGTGCTCACCGGTTCGGTGGGGGAGAGCGCCATGTCGCTCGGACCGCAGGACGCGGGGGCATACCGCAGGCTGCTCGCCCCGTACCTCGGGCACTGGGACACGCTCGCGGAGGACTTCCTGCGTACCCCATGGATCGGGCTGCCGCGCGATCCGTACCGCTGGGTCCGGTTCGGGCTGGACGCGATCCAGCCCGCCACGCTTCTCGCCCGCAGGTTCCGGGGCGCGAAGGCGCGCGGCCTGTTCGCCGGACTCGCCGCCCACGCCATAGCCCCCACCAGCGGCCTTGCGACCGGCGGCATCGCGCTGCTCTTCGCCGTCGCGGCCCACGAGAACGGGTGGCCGGTGCCGCGCGGCGGCTCACAGGCCATCTCCGACGCCCTCGCCTCGTACGTGCGTGAACTGGGCGGCACGATCCGTACCGGCATGGAGGTCAAACGCCTCGACGAGCTCCCGCCCGCCCGCGCCTATGTCTTCGACACCTCGCCGACCGCCCTCGCACGGATCGCCGGTCTGGGCCAGGCCTACCACGGCTACCGGTACGGCGCCTCCTGCTTCAAGATCGACTATGCGCTGTCGGGCCCCGTCCCCTGGACCGCGAAGGAGGCCCGGCGGGCCGGCACGGTCCATATCGGGCCCACGGCGGGCGAGATCGACAGCGCGATGCGGGCAGCCGTGGCGGGCCGCGACCCGAGCGTGCCGTTTCTGATCACCGCACAGCCCAGCCTGGTCGACCCGTCCCGCGCACCCGAGGGCCGTCATGTCTTCTGGGTGTACGGACATGTCCCGGCGGGCTGGGAGGGCGATGCCACGGAGGTCATCGAGAGGCAGCTGGAGCGGTTCGCCCCCGGCTTCCGCGATCTGGTGCTCGCCCGCGCCGTCGCGGGCCCGCCGCAACTCGCCGCGCGCAACGCCAATTACGTCGGCGGGGACATCGCGTGCGGTGCGTTCGCCGGTCTGCAGACGGTGATCCGGCCCAAGCTCGCCCGTGTGCCGTACGCGACGGCGCACCCGGCGGTGTTCCTGTGCTCGTCGGCCACGCCTCCCGGGCCCGGGGTGCACGGCATGTCCGGCCACCATGCGGCGAAGGCGGTGTGGCGGAGGCTGCGCGCCGAGTGAGACGGCGGGAGGGGGGCAGCCCCGGGCCGCCGTTGCGGTGTGCGGCAATCTTCAAGCGGTACCGTTCGTCGTCCGGCGAGAGCCTGAACTCGCACGTCTCGCGACGGCTCCGGGCGGTTCGAGACCACCGGGCCGCCCGGTCGCGGCATGATGGCCGACATGCGCACACCTTCGGCCGTCACCGTCACGCTGGTCCGCGGTGACATCACCCAGCAGTCCGTCGACGCCATCGTCAATGCCGCGAACTCCTCACTGCTCGGCGGCGGCGGGGTCGACGGCGCGATCCATCGGCGCGGTGGTCCGGAGATCCTCGCCGCCTGCCGCGAGCTGCGCGCCTCGCAGTACGGAAAAGGGCTACGGACCGGTCAGGCGGTAGCGACCACAGCCGGGAAGCTCGACGCCCAGTGGGTGATCCATACGGTCGGGCCGGTGTGGAGCAGCACCGAGGACCGTTCCGCGCTGCTGGCCTCCTGCTACCGGGAATCACTGCGGGTGGCCGCCGAGCTGGGTGCGCGGACCGTCGCCTTCCCCGCCATCTCGACCGGTATCTACGGCTGGCCCCTGGACGACGGCGCGCGGATCGCCGTTCGCACGGTTCTGGCCGAGGCCGGAGCTCCGGTGGAGGAGGTGCGTTTCGTGCTGTTCGACGCACATGCGTACGCGGAGTTCGAAGAGGCCCTGGCAGCGCAAGGCTGATGTCGGATTTCCGCCAGCCCGGCGTGCGCCGGGTGGCTCATGCTTGAGCCATGTACACCGACACCGAGCGCTGCGTACGGGCCGTTCAGTCCAAGGACGCCCGCTTCGACGGCTGGTTCTTCACGGCGGTCCTGACCACCCGGATCTACTGCCGTCCGAGCTGCCCCGTCGTGCCGCCCAAGGTCGAGAACATGACCTTCTACCCCAGTGCCGCCGCCTGCCAGCAGGCCGGTTTCCGGGCGTGCAAGCGGTGCCGGCCGGACACCAGCCCCGGCTCCCCGGAGTGGAACGCCCGCGCCGACTCCGTCGCCCGGGCGATGCGGCTCATCGGGGACGGGGTCGTCGACCGCGAGGGTGTGCCGGGGCTGGCCGCGCGGCTCGGCTACTCCGCCCGGCAGCTCGAGCGGCAGTTGCTCGCCGAGCTGGGTGCCGGTCCGCTCGCCCTGGCCCGCGCCCAGCGCGCCCAGACCGCCCGGCTGCTCATCGAGACGACCGAACTCCCCATGGCCGACGTGGCGTTCGCGGCCGGGTTCTCGTCCATCCGTACCTTCAACGACACCGTCCGTGAGGTTTTCGCGCTCGCACCGAGCGAGCTGCGCACCCGGGCCGCGCGGTCCGCGAAACCGCCGGCGACGCCGGGGGTGATCACGCTTCGGCTGCCGTACCGGGCCCCACTCAATCCCTCCAACCTCTTCGGTCATCTCGCCGCGACCGCGGTCCCCGGCGTCGAGGAGTGGCGCGACGGCGCCTACCGCCGGACGCTCACCCTCCCGTACGGGCACGGCATCGTCGCCCTCACCCCGCGCCCCGACCACATCGCGTGCCGGCTCTCGCTCACCGACCCGCGCGATCTCACCCTCGCCATCAGCCGCTGCCGCTGGCTGCTCGACCTGGACGCCGACCCGGTGGCCGTCGACGACCAGCTGCGGGCCGATCCGCTGCTCGCCCCGCTGGTCGACAAGGCGCCGGGGCGGCGGGTGCCGCGTACCGTCGACGGCGCGGAGTTCGCCGTACGGGCGGTGCTCGGCCAGCAGGTCTCGACCGCTGCCGCCCGCACCCACGCCGCCCGCCTGGTCACCGCCCACGGCGTCCCCGTCGACGACCCCGAGGGCGGTCTCACCCACCTCTTCCCGGCCCCGGAAGCGCTCGCCGGGCTCGACCCCGAGCAGCTCGCGCTGCCGCGCAGCCGTCGCACCACCCTCACGACCCTCGTCGGCGCGCTCGCCGACGGCTCGCTGCAACTCGGCACCGACACCGACTGGGAGAGGACCCGGGCCGAACTGATCACCCTGCCCGGCTTCGGCCCCTGGACCGTCGAGGTCATCGCGATGCGGGCGCTCGGCGACCCGGACGCCTTCCTCCCCACCGACCTCGGCATCCGGCGGGCGGCGGAGGAACTCGGCCTTCCGTCGACCCCCGCGGCGCTCACCGCACGCGCGGCGGCCTGGCGTCCCTGGCGGGCGTACGCGGTCCAGTATCTGTGGACCGTCGACGACCACCCCATCAACCACCTTCCCGTATAAGGTAGTTCACTCATGAATGCGACATGCACGCCGATCCGGCAGCATACGGTCGTCGACAGCCCGTACGGTCCGTTGACCCTCGTCGCCACCGACGGCGTCCTCTCGGGCCTCTATATGACCGGGCAGCGGCACCGCCCGCCGGAGGAAACCTTCGGCGACCCCGACCCGCGCCCCTTCACGGAGACGATCCGCCAGCTGGACGCCTACTTCGCGGGCGAGCTGCGGGAGTTCGACCTGCCCCTGCACCTGGACGGCACCCCGTTCCAGCGCAGCGTCTGGGAACAGCTCCAGGCGATCCCGTACGGCGAGACGCGGTCGTACGGGGAACTCGCCGAAAACCTGGGCAAGCCGGGTGCCTCACGAGCTGTGGGCCTCGCCAACGGCAAGAACCCGGTCGGGATCATCGTCCCCTGCCACCGGGTCATCGGAGCGTCGGGAGGCCTCACCGGCTACGGCGGCGGACTCGACCGCAAGCAGCGGCTGCTGGCCTTCGAGAACGGCACGGAGGGCGACACGCCGGCGCTCTTCTAGGGCATGTTTCGGGAGCCGGGGGAGTGTCGGTTCTGAAGGGAGGCTTTCGTCGCAGGGTGAGAGGCGGCCGAAGGCGGCCAACGGCCAAGGGGGCCCATGTATGACGCGGTACCTGATCTCGTTCGATGACGGCGCGATGACCTTCCCCGAGGAGGAGTTGCCCGAGGTCCCGGGTTCCTCGACGCCTTCGGCCACGTCTCCGACCGACGCACACGCATGGAGGACCTGCCTGGGCCGCTACCTGTTCAACATCAAGGCCAGCGGCCCCGGTCAGGGCCTGCGCCCCTTCCGGGACCCGGAGGCCATCGAGGACGACGCCGACGACGAAGGCTGAGCTCCTCCAAGACCGCCCAACGGCTTTCGAGCTCTTGGGGGTGCTGGGCGGCCGGGAGCTTCACCTATGTGTCATCGAGGTACCGGTCGGCTCTCTGCCTCGGTGCCGCCGTCGGCGAATGGATCGTCCGGAGCCAGGGAGCGGATGCGCGGTATGGGTGAGGGGAGCAGCCAGAGCAGCGACAGTACTCCTCCGACGGCGGCCGTGATCAGGGTGGTCCTGAGTCCGATGAGGGGGGCGAGCATGCCTCCGACGATGGCGCCGATGGGGCGTATGCCGTAGTTCACCGTGCTGTAGGCGCCCGCCACGCGACTGCGCATGCCGTCCGGTATCACCGCAGCTTGCAGGGAGTTGAGGTTGACATCGAACAGCATCACGCCGATTCCGGCGAGGAACTCTGCAACGCCCAGGGCCCCTGCGCGGGCCCATGTGGGACCGCTCGCGGTAGCGGCGATGGCGATGGGGGCCGGGAAAAGTACGGCGCCTGCCGCAATGCTGCGTCCCACGCCGATCCATCGCGAGATCTTCGGGGCTATCACCGCGCCCGCGAGAGCTCCGGTTGATCCGATTCCGAATGCCAGCCCGATGGTCCCTGCGGAAAGGCCGAGCACCCGGTCGGCGAACAGAACGGTCAAGCCGGTGCTCGACACGAAGGTGAAGAAGTTGAGGGTCGTCGCGCAGCCGAGGCTCGCCCGCAGTACCGGGTGACGAACTACGAAGACCAGCCCCTCTCCGGCCCGCCGCAGCAGCGAAGGTCCTGCCGTCCCACCGGCAGCGATGGCTGGTTCGTCGACCCGGATCGGCCCGAGCAGAGCAGCCGAGGCGAGGAAGGACAGGGCATCGGCGATCACAGCGACGGGCGCCGTCAGGGCCTGAACGAGGGCACCGCCTACGGCAGGGCCGACGACGGAGGAAGCGGATCGGCTGGCGCTGAGCTTGCTGTTCGCGTCGACGTAGGACGAGCGTGGCACGAGGTGGGCGAAGAAGGGCGGATAGGCGGTGTTGAACAGCACCGCCGCGGCGCCGGTCAGCAGCGCCACGGCATACAACTGGAGAAGTGTCACGGTGCCCAACAGGTATGCGGCGGGCAGGGTGAGCAGCACGCACGCGCGTATCAGATCGGCGAGGACCATCAGGCGGCGCTTGCGGACGCGGTGGTCGACCCAGGCGCCCAGCACGATGGCGAGGAGATTCGGGGCCCAGGCAAGCGCGGTCAGCCATGCGACCTCGCCGGCCGAGGCGTGCAGCGCCGCCACGGCGATCAGGGGTAACGCCAGTTCGGAGATCCGGTCGCCGAACTGCGAAACCGACTGCCCGGCCCAGAAGCGAACGAAGCGCCGATCCCGCCACAGTGATATCGAGGGGGTCGTGTCCTGTGGGGAGTTCATGCCGTGTCGCCCGCCCGCTCCTCGACGGCCTCCGGTAGGACGTAGCGCAGCAGCCGGACGCCGCGGCTGCCGCTCGGCCGCTGCTTCGGGTCGCGCGTCACATAGGGCGCGAGGACGCCTTCGATCGCGTCCTCGATGGCCGCGAGTTCCTCGGGGGACACCACTACGCGGGTGTTTGCCAGCCCCGCGGGCTTGCGCCACACCTGATCGAGTCCAGGTTCGGTCTCGGTCACCCACCGATGCGGCAGGCCGGCGGAGAGGGCGAACATCTCCCGGGACAGCACCCGGGCGGCGGACTGGCCCTCTTCGTCCTCCGGCATCTCGAATCGGAAGCCCCGTGCCGCAGCCTCCCACCGCCGCTCCCGGCGATCCGTTCCGGCCTCGGCGTCGCGGACCAGCCCAAAGCCCGCCAGGTGGCGTAGATGCCAGCTGGTCACGGACGGGGTGGCTCCGACATCCGGTGACAACTGCGTCGCCGTCGCCGACCCGTGCCGTTGCAGACGCTCGAGGATCGCAAGCCGTACTGGATGCGCCAACGCCCGCATGGCTTTCGGGTCAGTGATCTCGATATCGCCCAAGCGATTCCCATGCTCCATGTTGTGAGAGTATTCTCTCATAAAGTGTGAGAGTCAACTCTCATGCTTTGTCCGATGCCGGTGCTGGGCGGTTGAGCTGCGCGAGCCCCCTGGAGGCCTTGGCTGCCGCCCCACGGTTCGGGGCTCGTGGGCGCGGGCTGAGCGGCGACCGGCGGTACGCGGCTTGCCGGGTGGTGCGTCGACTGCCGGAGGGTAGGCCCGGGTGTCGACCGGCGGGCAAAAACCGGGGCGGCAGGTCGACGCGCTCACCACCCCCGGCGGCCGGCTCGTCTTCCACGTCGTCGCCGACCGGACACGGCGAAGCCCGGCGGACGCACGGGCGGCCGTCGGGCTTCGTGGTGGCTGCGTTACGGAACTGTCTCAGGCCGTGAAGATCTCGACGACCGACCAGATCGCCAGCCCCAGCATGCACAGCCCACCGATGCGCTGCACCGTCTTGAGCGGCACCCGCTTGGCGATGAAGCGTCCGGCGATCAGCGCCAGCGCCGAGACGGACATCAGAGCGGCTGCGGATCCGATGGCCGTGGACCAGGTGCCGTTGCTGGCGGCCAGGTTGGCCGTGGTGATCTGGGTGAGGTCACCCCATTCGCTGATGAACACCGCCATGAACGCGGTCGAGTAGACCGGCCAGAAGCCGGTCACGGTCCTGGTTTCGCTCTCCTCGTCGCCGTCGTCACCCCCGGCGCGCAGCAGCATGAACGCGCCGAACGCGAAGAGGGCCGCCGAGACGAGCTTGACGATCCAGTCGGGCAGCAGCCCGATCAGACCGCCGGCGCCGACGGCGATCGCGACATGCACGAGGAATGCGGATGAGGTGCCGAACCAGACGTAGAGCGGTCGCATGCGCGTGCCCATGGCCAGCGAGGCGAACATGGTCTTGTCGGGGAGCTCCGCGAGGAAGATCAGCCCGAAGGCGGTGACGATCGCCAGGGGGTCGAGATGCATTCCGGGTGGCTTTCTGTGAGAGCCGGGCCCGGGCCTTTCCGCGAAGCGCCACTCGGGCTTTTCGGAGGACCACTCGGCCCGGCATGACTGCAGCGCCCACAGGGTGCGGGCGCGTCATACCTGACCGAAGGTCTCGCCCGCCCGTAATGCTCTACGAGCCCGGCCACCGGGAACCCGGGGGCTCCAGTGTGTCGACGACCGGTTTGCGGGGCTACTCCCCTTCGCAGCCACCCACCTTACCTCACCGGTTCACTCGGTCGACGCAAAAGGGGTGCAGGTGTTCGATTGTGGAGGGTGTCAGGGTCGTAACCGGGCAATGCTTGCCCCATGGGGAGCGTCGTCCGGTGCGTGCGATCCCAAGGCGGATTCGGCCAACGCGGCGAGCGGGCGTGCTGGGCGGTGCGACCGGGCAAAGCCTGCCGGGAGGGGCGCTGGATAGAGTCCCACGGTGATCATCCGCGCCATCACCTGGAGCGTTCCCGCATGAGCCGCCGCACGCGCAAGGCCGCCGCACCCGCCCGGGGCGCGCCCCGCCCCACCGTGAGCGTCTGCCGCGGCTGCTGCTGCGGTACGCCGAAGATCCCGGACGTGGACCATGCCGGACAGCTCGCCGTGCTGCGCCGGTCACTCGGTGAGATCGCCACAGTACGCGCCGTCGAGTGTCTGGACGCGTGCGAGCAGGCCAATGTGATCGTCGTGCAGCCGTCGGCCGAGGGCAGGAGGGCGGGCGGCCGCCCACTCTGGCTCGGCCTGGTCAACGACCCGGACGCCGTCGCCGACATCGTCACCTGGGTCGAGGAGGGCGGCCCCGGCCTCGCGGACGCCCCCGACATTCTCGACCTCTACACGTTCCGGCCCTCGCGCCGCATCGCGCAGGAACTGGATCAGCCGTAGGGCTGTCCGAGCCCAGCCACATGAACCATCGGACACACCTCAGGGGGCGGTTCAGTGGCACAGGGTTGTGTCCACGACACTCTCGAGATGCTTCGTGGCTGCCCCGCCGGTTGTGCGTCCGTCAGGGATCACGGGGCAGCCCTCAGGCCTCGTTCTCCCAGGCGCGGTCGAGGAAGTCCGCCACGAGCGGGGCGATTTCCGGGAGGTGGTCCTCCAGTGCGAAGTGCCCGGTGTCGAAGAGGTGCAGTTCGGCGTCGGGCAGATCGCGCAGATAGGCGCGGGCGCCTGGTTCGGGGAAGAACATGTCGTTACGGCCCCAGACGATGAGCGTCGGTGGTGTGTGCTTGCGCAGCCAGGCCTGCCACCGCGGGTACAGCGTCACATTGGAGTGGTAGTCGAAGGCCAGGTCGAGCTGCGGCCGGGTACGACCGGGCAGATCCAGGAAGTGCTGGTCGAGGGTCCAGCCGTCCGGGGCGACGAGCTCCGGGTCGCCGGTGCCGCCCTCGTACTGGGCGCGGGTGGACGCGGGCGTGAGCAGCCCCCGGACGGTGTCCTCGGCTCCTTCGGCGTCCGGGCGCAATGCGATGAACTCCCGCGCGTTCTCCGACAGACCCTCGGCGTAGGCGTTGCCGTTCTGGACGACGAGACCGGCGATCCACTCGGGGTGGCGGACGGCCAGCCGGAACCCGACGGGTGCGCCGAAGTCGAAGACGTACATCACGAAGCGTGACAGTCCCAGCCGCTGGATGAAGCCCTCGGTGATATCGGCCAGCCGGTCGAAGGTGTAGGTGAAGCTGCCCCCGGTGGTGGTGGATGCGGGCGCTTCACTGTGGCCGAAGCCCGGGTAGTCGGGGGCGATGAGGCGGTAGTGGGCGCCGAGGGCGTCCATCAGCCGACGGAACTGGTGCGACGCCGACGGGAAGCCGTGCAGGAGCAACAGCACGGGCGCGTCCTCGGCAGGCGTCGCGGCAGGCACGGACTCTCGGTAGAAGACACGGACACCGTCGACCTCGACGTGCCGGTGACGTATGCGGGGGACAGCCTGAATCGTCACGTTCACATGCCTCCTCGTCAACCTGATGCATTAGTTCTAGGGTGCAGACCACTAATGCGTCAAGTGGATGAGATAGCATTAGATGTATGAATGGTCCTGAGCCTCTGACCGGTGAGCCACTCGCCCTGGACCTGGTCAATACGTTGCCGCACACGGTGGACGGCCCCCCGGTCGACCATCTGGCCGACGCCGCGGGCCTGCGGGTGTGGCTGGCGCTGCAGGCCGGCCGGCTGCCGGAGTCCGGGCGGATCGCGGAAGCCGACCTGGCGGCGATCCACCAGGTCCGCACGTACGCGGTCGAGGCGATCGGCCGGGCCCGCCAGGGCGAGCGGCCACCGCAGGACGCCCTGCGCGGTCTCAACGAGGCACAGCTCGCCGCCCCCGCCGTCCGGTACGCGGAATGGCGCGACGACCGCATGACGGTGGAGTCGCGCCGTTCCGGCGCCTTCGGGGCCCAGGTGGCCGCGGCGCTCGCCGAATCGGTGGTCGACCTGCTGGCTGACCCGGCCTTCGGTTCGGTCCGGGAGTGCGAGGCTGCCGACTGCACGATGCTGTTCCTGCCCGCCCACCCGCGCCGACGCTGGTGCTCGGCCTCGCGCTGTGGAAACAGGGCGCGCGTGGCCCGCTACTACCAGCGGCACAAGACCACGTGACCGTGACGGAGGTGAGGCGGCGCAGGCCGAACGGATGCTGCGCGCCCGGCGGTTCGGCCCGCTCCACGGGGTCGGCCGAGGCGCGCCGCAGGGCGCCGTCGACCGGCCGCGCGCGCGTCCCGCACACCATGCCCCGAGCGTCGTGTGCGACGTGAACGAGCGGTCTCAGGGCGAGACCTGTGCGCACAGCTTCGGTGAGCGCGACGCGTGGACGGCGGCGGTCCTCAGGGTCGCGCTCGCGCCGGATCGGGCCGTCGGTGGCGGCTCAGCCGCCGGCCCGCGTGCCCGCCTCGGCGGTCAGCCGCGCGAGCAGCGACGGCAGCGCGGTCCCGATGGGCTCGCGGATCGTCTCCTGCGCCAGTTCGTCGTACGCCGTCGGCTCGGCGTTCACCACGATCAGCCGTGCCCCGTGCTCGGCCGCGATCCCGGCCAGCGACGCGGCGGGCTGCACCTGCAGCGTCGTTCCGACCGCGATGAACACCTCGCACGCCTTCGCGATCGACATCGCCTCGCCCAGCACCACCGGATCGAGCCGTTCACCGAACATGACGGTCGCCGACTTCAGGATGCCGCCGCAGACCGTGCACGCCGGGTCCGCCTCACCCGCCTCCACCCGGGTCAGCGCCGCCGCCATCGGTGAGCGGGCGTGGCAGCGGGTGCAGACCACCTGACGTGCGGTGCCGTGCAGTTCGAGGACCTTGCGGGCGGAGAGGCCTGCCAGCTGGTGCAGCCCGTCGACGTTCTGAGTGATCACCCGCACGGGGACCCCGGACCGCTCCAGATCCGCCACGGCACGGTGGGCGGCGTTCGGCTCGGCGCGCCAGGTCGCGCTGGTGCGGCGCATCTGCCAGGAGCGGCGGCGGATTTCCGGATCGGCCATGTAGAAGTCGTACGTGACGAGCTTCTCGGCCTCCGGGTCCTTCCGCCAGAGCCCGTTCGGCCCGCGGTAGTCGGGGATGCCGGAATCCGTGGAGATCCCGGCGCCGCTGAGGATCGCGACGAGAGTCATACGACGAGCGTACGCAGCGGCGTCCGCCGCCCGCGAGGTGATATCGGCCGTGTCAGGTGGGAGTACTTCCTTGCCGCCCCGGGCGAGGAGGATCCGTCCCTGGGAGACCTGGTGTCGAACCGGTGTCGTCCACGACCCACACCTACGGACGTACGACGGTCTCCGCCCGGCAGGCTGGGACGGACCGTGTCCACCGGCCGGGCCGACGGCGTCAGCCCTCCAACCGTCCACGACACGCGGCAAGTTCCTCCGCCTTCATGCCGGCAGGAAACCACCGGACCCACCGCCTGCCCGATGACGTGACAAAGCCCTACCGGGCGGTGGGGAGGTTGAGCCCGGTGTAGACCTGGTTGAGGACGGTGGGCAGCAGGGCGTTGGCCGTGGTCCGGCCGTCGGGCGACAGGGTCAGGTTCGTCCAGATCACGAGCGTGACGTCGTTGTCCGGGTCGTGGCCCATGAAGGAGTTGAAGCCCGGGAGTTCACCGCCGTGGTAGTACATCGACGCGTTCGGGCCGAAGCGCTGGTAGGAGATGCCGTAGCCGTACTTCTGGCCGCCGGGCGCGGCCGGGTCCTCGGCCTGCGGGCTGTGGAGCCACCGCTGTTGGGATGCGGCGTTCAGGACCTTGCCCGTCACCAGTGAACGGATCCATGTGGACAGGTCCTCCGCGGTCGAGATCACTCCTCCGGCGGCGGCGGCGTAGGAGGGGTTCAGGTGGGTGTAGTCGATGGGCTGGAGCTTCCCTGTTCGTGCCGCTTCGCGCATCTCGGCGGGGTAGGGCTTGTCGGTCAGCGCGTAGGCCGCTCCGCCGTACATGTAGCCGTGTGCGTAGGGATCGGGGAGGGACCGGTCGTGGGAGTCCGGCAGTGACGTCCCCTTCATTCCGAGCGGGACGAACAGCCGGTCCCGCAACTGCTGGGCCAAGGGGCGGCCGCCGGCCTTTTCCGCGACCAGGCCCAGCAGGGCGTAGTTGGTGTTGTTGTATTCGTAGGATGCGCCGGGTGCGAAGTTCGGCGGGTGGCGGAACGCGATGGCCAGGACTTCCTGCGGGGTCCAGGCCTTCCCCGGGTCGGCGTCCAGAGCTGCCGCGAATTCGGGTGCACCGGTGTAGTCGTAGAGCCCGCTGCGCATCTTCAGCAGCTGGGCGATGGTGATGTTCCCGCCGTTGGGCACCCCCGCGACGTAGGCGGACACCGGATCGCTCAACCGGAGCCTGCCGTCCTGGGCGAGGAGGGTGATCAGCGCTGCCGTCATGGTCTTGGTGTTGGAGGCGATCCGGAAGTGGTCGCCCGTATCCGGAGGCTTGGTCGTGCCCAGCTCCGTCGTGCCGGCGATCGCGCGGAAGGTCCCCTGCGGGGTGCGGAGCAGGACCACCGCGCCGGGCACCATGAGCGTTTTCGCGGCGCGGTCCACGGCGGCCTGGAAAGCGGCCGGATCGATCGGCTTCAGGGCTGACGGAACGGGGGAAGGGGCGGTCACTGTCGCGGCGGGATTGGTCGACGGGTCCGCAGGCGCCATGGCGGTCGAGCCGGAGGGAAGGGTACCCCCCGCGATCAAGAGGGCTACGCACGGTGCCAGCAAAGCCGTGCGGCATGCGGGGCGCGAGGTTCTGGGACGAACTCCTCCCAGGCGCGTGCCGTTCGAAGTGTCGTCAACCGCTCGGGAGGTCCTCATGCACTCATCACAGCCGTTGTGTTCTGCGGCCCAGTGCCGCTGCCAGGCGTGATGCGGCAGGACCCAACAACCCCACCATGTGGGCGGAATCACCCAATTTTAGCAGTTTCGTCCAGAGTTCGCCCGCGAGCGGCAGCGGCACGGAAGCCGGATGCGAGGCCGGGGTCGGCCTTGCGGCCGCGCTTCCGGCGGTGCCGACAGCTTCCCCAAGGGCGTGACTCACCGTCAGAACAACGGGATGCAGGGGCACATGCTGCTGATAGGGATGACTGACCGTAGTTCAGGAAGTCAGGAAGCGACGGGCCTGCCGTCCTCCAGCTCCACGGCGCCCGCCCCCGAGTCGAGCACCTCCAGCGCCGCCCGGACCCGGTGTCCGAGCGAACTGGGAAGATACCGGTCGAGTGCGCCGCGTTCCACCAGCTTCCAGGAGAGGAGCTCCTCCTCCTGCAGCCGGATCGCCGTCAAGTGCGCCTCGTCCAGGACCCCGCCGTCGTACAGATAGGCGGCGATCGGGGGCCGCTCGGGGCTGCGCGCCCAGTCGATCGCGAGCAGCCGCCCCGGTTCCAGATCGAGCCCGATCTCCTCGACCGTCTCGCGGCGCGCGGCCTGCCGCGGGGTCTCGCCCTCGTCGGACTCGATCGTGCCACCGGGCAGGGCCCAGCCGTCCCGGTAGTTCGGCTCGACGAGCAGCACTCGTCCTGCACCGTCCCGGAAGACAGTTGCCGCGGCGGCCAGCACCTTGGGGAGCCCTGCGATGTACGTGGCGTAGTCAGTGGTGGTCACGTGCGCAGCGTAATGGGGGCGACGCGTCCGCCGTTCCGCAGGTCCAGGGCCCGGACACCCATGGGCAGAAGGTCGGTGCTCCGGATAGGGTCGGGGCGGCGCGACTGCCTGTTCGAAAGCAAGGGATGCAAGGTGACGGACGGAGCAGTGATGGAGACCGCCCGCGTGCTCGTCGCGGCGGACAAGTTCAAGGGCTCGCTCACAGCGGTACAGGTCGCGGAGCGGGTGACGGCCGGGCTGCGGCGCGTCGTACCCCAGGTGCAGGTCGAGACCCTGCCCGTGGCGGACGGCGGCGACGGCACGGTGGCGGCGGCGGTGGCCGCCGGATTCGAGCGACGCGAGGCGCGGGTGACCGGGCCGCGCGGGGAGACCGTGACCGCGGCGTACGCCCTGCGGGGCACCACCGCGGTGGTGGAGATGGCCGAGGCCTCCGGCCTCCAGCACCTTCCGGCGGGCGTGTTCGCCCCCCTGACGGCCACGACGTACGGCTCCGGCGAGCTGCTGGCCGCGGCGTTGGACGCGGGCGCCCGGACCATTGTGTTCGGGGTCGGCGGCAGTGCCACCACGGACGGCGGCGCGGGCATGCTCGCCGCACTCGGCGCCCGCTTCCTCGACGCGGACGGCAAGCCCGTCGGCCCCGGGGGCGGTGGCCTTGCGGCGCTGGCCGAGGCGGATCTGTCCGGCCTCGACCCGCGGCTGGCCGACGTGGACCTGATCCTCGCCAGCGACGTGGACAACCCGCTGACCGGCCCCAAGGGTGCCCCGGAGGTCTACGGGCGGCAGAAGGGCGCGACCGAGGACGACATCGCGACCCTCGACGCGGCCCTCACCCACTACGCGTCCGTGCTGGGCCCGGACCACGCGAAACTGCCCGGGGCGGGTGCGGCAGGCGGTATCGGTTACGGGGCGCTGGTCGCTCTCGGCGCCCGGTTCCGCCCCGGCATCGAGGTCATGCTCGACGTCCTCGGCTTCGCCCCGGCGCTGGCCCGCGCCACGCTGGTGATCACGGGGGAGGGCTCCCTCGACGAGCAGACCCTGCACGGCAAGGCTCCGGCGGGCGTCGCGGCGGCGGCTCGCGCGGCGGGCCTGGAGGTGGTGGCGGTCTGCGGCCGCCTCGCGCTGCCCCCGGAGGCGCTGGGACACGCGGGCATCCGACGCGCGTACGCGCTCACGGACCTGGAGCCGGACCCTGCCGTGTGCATGGCGCAGGCGGGACCACTGCTGGAGCGGGTGGCGGAGGGGATCGCGCGCGACTTCCTGTCGTGAGCAGAGCCCCTGTCGAGCTGAGGTGAGTCGAGCTGATCGGGCGGGGCGGGCCGCCGCGGGCGGGCCGCCCCGGGTGCTGATTGCGGAGGCGACGGCTGTCACCTCGCCGCGTTGTCGGAACGCCGGAATACACCCAGTACGAGGACGCCCCCCGCCTTGCGATGCACCACATCCGACGCCGCGCGCCGATCCACCAGGGATGACGGGACAGCCCTCAGCCGATCAAGTCGTAGGCCGTGGGTTCGAGTCCCACCCGTCCGGCGGCCCCCGCCTCGCGCGTCCTTCCCGCTCGGGGCACCGAGGTGCGCCGCAGGTCGGCCGGGGCGCATCCTGGCTGTGTGACCTCGTACGGCCTGCCCCCGTACCCTCCGCCCGAGAACGTGGCGGCGACGGGGAGGGCGAGCGGCGGCGGGGTGCCGGACGAATTGTCCCTGGTGCTCGCGCAGGCCGCAGTGAGCGCGATCGAGTCCGCCGGTGGATATGCCGGTGGCGTATATCTGCGCTCCGGTTACCCCGAGCTGCTGCGCCTCTCCGTGCTCGCCGGGCTGCCGACCCAGCTGTTCCACCCCTGGTGGCGCATGCATGTGAACCGGCCCTTCCCCGTGGCCGAGGTGTACCGCTCGGGGAAGCCGGTCCACCTCGCCGACGTCGAGGAGGGCATGCGCCGGTTCCCGCAGCTGATGGCGGGCATGCCGTTCCCGTTCGGTTCGCTGTACGTGCCCGTCTTCGGTGGCCCGGAGAAGTTCGGCGTCCTCGTGGTGCTGCGCCCGGCCACCCCTGGCAAATCCGTCTCGCACGCCGACCGGCGCGCGCTCCGCGACGTCGCCCAGCGGCTCGGCGCGGAGCTCGCCGGACTGGCGGCCGGGGGCACCAAGGTCGTATGGGACGGCGAGCCGGTCCCCGTGCAGCTACCCTCCGTCACCGTGCCACCGGTACGGATCGGACACTTCGACTGGGACCTCGAAACCGGTGCCGTCGACGCCGACGCGGAGCTGTGCGGGATCCTCGGCACCGAGCCCGCGCGGTTCCCGGGCACCATCGACGCCCTGACGGCACTGCTGGCACCGGAGGACGTGTACGGACTGTGGACCCTCGCCCGCCGGGCGGCGAGCACGGGTGGACCGGTCGTACGCAGGATGCGGTTGCGCGGCCCCGACGGCCGGACCAACCTCCTGGAACTCTCCAGCCGCTGGGCCCGGCCACCGCGCAGCGGCGCGGCCGGGACGCTGACCGGATTCCTGGTGGACCTCGGGGCCGGACCGGTCATCGCCGAGGCCGCCGACCGGCTCCCGCGCGGCATCTTCTCGCTCGACCGGCTCGGACGGATCACCTACGTCAACCACCTGGCGGAGGAACTGCTCGGCCGGCAGCGGGGCGAGCTGGTCGGAAGCCTCCTGTGGGAGGCCCTGCCGTGGTTCGGGCATCCCGCGTACGACGACCACCACCGAGCCGCACTGCTGTCCCACGAGCCCGTGCACTTCCTCGCGCGCCGCACCGAGCGGGACTGGCTGGCGGTGTCCCTGTACCCGGGCCACGACGGCGTGACCGCCGCACTCTCCGCCACGGAGGAGCCCTCCTTCCCACCGGACGCCGCCGGACCGGGCGAGGTCCTGGGTTCCCCGCTGGAGTCCTCGGCCGGGGTGTACCGTCCCGTCGCCCTCGCAATCGCGCTGACGGAGGCCGTCACCGCCCGCCAGGTGTCCGCGGTGGTCACCCAGGAACTGCTCCCCGCGTTCGGCGGCAGGCAGCTGGCGATCTACCTGCTGCACGAACGCCACCTCTACCTGGCCTGGGAGACCGGTTTCCCGCACGGCTTCCTGAACAGCTTCGACGGCGTCGCGCTCGACGCCCATCTGCCCGGCGTCGAGACGCTCACTTCCGGCCACCCCATCTTCTTCGAATCCATGCAGCGCCTGGCCTCCGCCTACCCCGGCATACCCCTGGACGCGAGCGTCGGCGCCCGCGCCTTCCTGCCGCTCATCGCCTCCGGGCGGCCCGTCGGCTCCTGCATCCTCGGCTTCGACCAGTCGCGCGGCTTCAGCCCCGAGGAACGCACGGTTCTCACCGCGCTCGCCGGACTCATCGCCCAGGCCCTCAAACGAGCCCAGCGGTACGACACCGAGTCCGCCGTGGCCCGCGGCCTGCAGAACGCCCTGCTGCCGCACCGCCTGCCCGTACTCGACCAGGTCGACACCGCGGGGCGGTACCTCCCCGGCACCCAGGGCATGGACATCGGCGGCGACTGGTACGACGTCATCGAGACCGACCGGGGTCTGGCCCTGGTCATCGGGGACGTCCAGGGGCACGGCGTCGCCGCTGCGGCGACGATGGGCCAACTCCGCAGCGCCGTACGCGCCTTCGCGCTCAGCGGGCACGAACCGCAGGAAGTGATGAGCGGCACCAACCGACTGCTCATCGACCTCGACCCGGGCCAGATCGCCAGCTGCTGCTACATCGTCCTCGACCCCGCCACCGGTCGGACGCAGTTCGTCCGGGCCGGGCACCCGTATCCCCTGCTCCGCCACCCCGATGGCACGACCGAGGTCCTGGAGCTCCCCGGCGGCGTGGTGCTCGGCGTCACCCCCGACGCCACCTATCCCGTCAGCAGCCTGCGGCTGCTCCCGGGCGCGATCCTGGCGCTCTACACCGACGGACTGGTCGAGCAGGCGGGGGCCGACATCGACGACGGAGTCGAGCGGCTGCGCGGCATCATCGAGGCAGCCGATGCGCCGTCCCTCGTCGGCATGGCGGACCTGGTGATCAGGGAGGCGAGACGGGAGCCCGACCGTCCCGACGACATCGCCGTCCTGCTCGCCGCCCGCTGGGTCCGCGCGCAGCGCGCGTAACGGGTGCCCGGCCGGACATGCGAGAGGGCCCGGGTGCTGGGGAAGCACCCGGGCCCTCGTCGTACGTTCTGTGCGGCTTCGCCGCGCGGCCCTAGGGCAGCTGAGCCGCCCGGGCCTCGCGCCGGTTGTCGCGGAAGGTGTTCACCCGTCGCGCCGTCGCGAAGAGCGGGATGACCGCTCCCAGGACCACCTGCAGGGCGCAGCCGGTCTGCAGGAGCAGGTGACCACCGGGGGCGTCGAACGCCCATGCGGCGAGCAGACCCATCGCGGCCACGATCCAGCTGAGCATCGCCACCGCGAGGACTCCCCGCGGCTTCGGGTACTCGACCCGGCTGACCATCAGCCACGCCACCCCGATGATCGCGAGCAGCGTCGGTACGAAGGGCAGCTCCAGGAGCACGATCGAGACGACCGTGAGCGCTCCGAAGGGGCTCGGCATGCCCTGGAACATGCCGTCCTTCATGGTCACGCACGAGAATCTGGCCAGTCTCAGCACCACGGCCAGCAGGACGACGATCGCCGCGAGCGCCGACACCCGCTGGTATGCGTCGTCCGCGACCATGCCGTACACCAGCACGAAGTACGCCGGGGCCAGGCCGAAGCTGATCAGGTCCGAGAGGTTGTCCAGCTCCGCGCCCATCGGCGAGGAGCGGAGCTTGCGCGCCACCAGCCCGTCGAAGAGGTCGAAGACCGCGGCGAGGAGCATCAGGATCACGGCGGTGGCCGCGGAGTGCCGGGCCATGCCGCTCTCGTCGCTGCCCGTGAGGTGCGGGATGAGGATCCCCGTGGTGGTGAAGTACACCGCCATGAAACCGCACGTGGCGTTACCGAGAGTAAGGGTGTCCGCTATCGACAGCCGCAGAGAGAGCGGCATGTCCTCGGCGTCGTCCTCGCACTCGCTCTCCGGCACCCAGCCGGCCTGTGTGTCGGGATCAATCACGGTCAATTCGAGTCACCCCCGCGGTGGTGGCCTGGCCGACCTCGACCGCGACATCGATACCTTCCGGAAGGTAGATGTCGACCCGGGAACCGAAGCGGATCAGGCCGATGCGCTCGCCCTGCTCCACCTTGGTGCCCTGCGGGAGGTACGGGACGATGCGACGGGCAACCGCACCCGCGATCTGCACCATCTCGATGTCGCCGAGTTCGGTGTCGAAGTGCCAGACGACGCGCTCGTTGTTCTCGCTCTCCTTGTTGAATGCCGGGACGAACCCACCGGGGATGTGCTCGACCGATGTCACCGTGCCGGCCAGGGGCGCGCGGTTGACGTGGACATTCAGCGGGCTCATGAAGATCGCGACGCGGGTGCGTCCGTCCTTCCACGGCATGATGCTCTGCACCACGCCGTCGGCCGGAGAGATGACCCGACCCTGGGTGATCTCGCGCTCGGGGTCGCGGAAGAACCACAGCATGCCCGCCGCGAGGGCGGTGGTGGGCACGGCCACGGCGGCCCAGCGTCCGGACTTGCGGGCCCGGGCGAGGCTGAGGGCCGCGGTGGCGACGGTCGGGAGGAGCCACGGCGAAGCTCCGCGCGCAAGGCGGACCCCGCCGCGTGGTGCAGAGGTTTGGCTGTCGGGCATGGATGACCTTCGTAGCGGATGAGGCCGCGCTGGCAACGGGGGACGGCGGCTTTTCCGGCGATGTTATCGGTTGCGAGCCGCAACTGGGCAAGCCAGCAGCCGAGTCGGACGGCTGGAAGGCACCGGCAGAGGATGACAGGGTGTGATCTTCTTCGCGGCCAAATCACCTCGAAGGGGACAATCAGCCCTGGAACCGGTACTCCTCGAGGAGTCGGCGCCCAATGATCATTTTCTGGATCTCGGCGGTACCTTCACCGATCAGCAGCATCGGGGCCTCCCGGTAGAGGCGCTCGATCTCGTACTCCTTGGAGAAGCCGTAGCCGCCGTGGATGCGGAAGGCGTCCTCGACGACTTCCTTGCAGTACTCGGAGGCGAGGTACTTCGCCATCCCTGCCTCCAGGTCATTTCGCTCCCCGGAGTCCTTTTTGCGTGCTGCATTGACCATCATTGCATGGGCGGCTTCGACCTTGGTGGCCATTTCGGCCAGCTTGAACTGGATGGCCTGGTGCTGGGCGATCGGCTTTCCGAAGGTGTGGCGCTGCTGGGCGTATGAGACACCCAGTTCGAATGCACGCTGCGCGACACCGCAACCACGCGCAGCCACATTTACCCGGCCGACTTCGACGCCGTCCATCATTTGGTAAAAACCGCGGCCGGTGGCGCCACCGAGTACACGATTGGCCGGAATGCGCAGTCCGTCCATGATGAGTTCGGTCGTGTCGACGCCCTTGTAACCCATCTTGTCGATCTTTCCGGGGATGGTGAGCCCCGGCCGGACCTCACCGAAGCCCGGCTCCTTCTCCACCAGGAAGGTCGTCATCGACTTGTGCGGGGCCGTGCCCTCGGGGTGGCCTTCGTCACTCCGGCACAGTACGGCGACGAGCGAGGACGTGCCGCCGTTCGTCAGCCACATCTTCTGGCCGTTCAGGACGTACTGGTCGCCATCCCTGACGCCCTTGGAAGTGATCGCCGAGACGTCGGAGCCCAGTGCCGGCTCGGACATCGAGAACGCGCCCCGGATCTCGCCCAGCGCCATTCGGGGCAGGAACGTGTCCTTCTGCTCCTGGGTGCCGTGCTGCTTGAGCATGTACGCCACGATGAAGTGCGTGTTGATGATTCCCGACACGCTCATCCAGCCGCGGGCGATTTCCTCCACGCAGAGCGCGTATGTGAGAAGCGACTCACCCAGACCCCCGTACTCCTCGGGAATCATCAGCCCGAACAGGCCCAGTTCCTTGAGCCCCTCGACGATCTCCGTCGGGTACTCGTCGCGGTGCTCCAGCTGGGTCGCGACAGGAATGATCTCCTTGTCGACGAAATCCCGGACCGTGGAGAGGATTTCCTGCTGGATGTCGTTCAGACCGGCGGTCTGGGCGAGTCGCGTCATGACTACTTCTCCACGTTCTTCTGCGAAGGCTGGTTCAGCTCCGGGCGGCCGGGCTGCTCGCCGCCGCGCTCCTTGATGTACGTCTCGGTGGGGACCATCACCTTGCGTCGGAACACGCAGACGAGCGTCCCGTCCTGCTTGTACCCCTTGGTCTCCACATGGACGATTCCGCGGTCACTCTTGGACTTTGACGGAGTCTTGTCGAGGACGGTCGTCTCGCCGTAGATCGTGTCGCCGTGGAAGGTCGGCGCGACATGCTTCAGAGACTCGATCTCCAGGTTGGCGATCGCCTTTCCGGAGACGTCCGGCACGGACATGCCGAGCAGCAACGAGTAGATGTAGTTGCCCACTACAACGTTCTTGCCGAAATCGGTCGTCCTCTCCGCGTAGTTGCTGTCCATGTGCAGCGGGTGATGATTCATGGTCAGCAGGCAGAAAAGGTGGTCGTCATACTCGGTGACCGTCTTTCCGGGCCAGTGCTTGTACACCGCACCGACCTCGAACTCCTCATAGGTGCGTCCGAACTGCATGATCAGGCCTCCGGCGCTTCGAACTTGGAGGTGCGCTGCATACCGGCCGCGCGGCCCTTGCCCGCGATGACGAGCGCCATCTTCCGGCTGGCCTCGTCGATCATCTCGTCCCCGAGCATCGCCGAACCCTTCTTGCCGCCCTCTTCCGAGGTGCACCACTCGTATGCGTCGAGGATCAGCTCGGCGTGGTCGTAGTCCTCCTGCGAGGGCGAGAACACCTCGTTGGCCGCGTCGACCTGACCGGGGTGCAGCACCCACTTGCCGTCGAAGCCCAGCGCCGCTGCACGGCCCGCGACCTCGCGGTACGCGTCCACGTCACGGATCTGCAGGAAGGGGCCGTCGATCGCCTGGAGGTCGTGCGTACGGGCCGCCATCAGAATGCGCATCAGGATGTAGTGGTACGCGTCCGCCCCGTAGCCGGGCGGCTGCTGACCGACGACCAGGGTCTTCATGTTGATCGACGCCATGAAGTCGGCCGGGCCGAAGATCAGCGTCTCCAGGCGCGGCGAGGCGGCGGCGATGTCGTCGATGTTGACCAGGCCCTTGGCGTTCTCGATCTGCGCCTCGATGCCGATCTTCCCGACCTCGAAGCCCATCGTCTTCTCGATCTGGGTCAGCAGGAGGTCGAGCGCGACGACCTGCTGGGCGTCCTGCACCTTCGGCAGCATGATGCAGTCGAGGTTCTGGCCGGCGCCCTCGACGACCGTGATCACATCGCGGTACGTCCAGTGCGTCGTCCAGTCGTTCACGCGGACGACCCGGGTCTTGCCCGTCCAGTCGCCGTTGTTCAGCGCGTCGACGATGTGGTGCCGGGCGCCCTCCTTGGTGAGCGGGGCGCAGGCGTCCTCGAGGTCCAGGAAGACCTGGTCGGCCGGGAGGCCCTGGGCCTTCTCCAGGAACCTCGGGTTCGAGCCCGGCACAGCCAGGCAGGAGCGACGCGGACGCAGACGGTTCGGGAGGTGCGCGGCGGAGCCGCTCCCCGGAAGGGTGGTGGCGGGAGACGGGTGGGCGGGCTGGGTCATGCGGGGACCTCCAGGGGGTCGAGCTTGTTCGCTTTCCGGATCTCGTCGACGATACGGCCGATGATCTCCGTGATACCGAAGTCCTTCGGGGTGAAAACGGCGGCGACACCCGCCTCGATCAGCACGGCGGCGTCGGCAGGCGGAATGATCCCGCCCGCGATCACCGGGATGTCGTTCGCGCCGGCCTCGCGCAGCCGGTTCAGTACATCCGGCACGAGCGCGGCGTGCGAGCCGGACAGGATCGACAGACCGACGCAGTGCACGTCCTCGGCGAGCGCCGCCGAGACGATCTGTTCGGGGGTCAGCCTGATCCCCTGGTAGACGACCTCGAACCCGGCGTCACGGGCCCGTACGGCGATCTGCTCGGCGCCGTTGGAGTGACCGTCCAGGCCCGGCTTGCCGACCAGCAACCGCAGCCGTCCGGCGCCGAGGTCCTCGGCGGTGCGGGCGACCTTCTCCCGTACGAGAGCGAGCGGCGTGCCGGCCTCCGCGGTGACGGCGACCGGGGCGGACGAGACGCCCGTCGGGGCACGGAACTCGCCGAACACGTCGCGCAGCGCCCAGGACCACTCGCCGGTGGTGACACCCGCGCGGGCGCATTCCACGGTCGCTTCCATCATGTTCTCGGTGCCGGCCGCGGCCTTCTTCAGTGCCGCGAGGGCCTCGGAGGCGCGCGCCTCGTCACGGTTGTCGCGCCACTCGTGGAGCGCCGAGACCACCCTTGCCTCATTGGCGGGGTCGACCGTCATGATCGCGCCGTCGAGGTCCGCCGTGAGGGGGTTCGGCTCGGTCGTCTCGTAGATGTTGACGCCGACGATCTTCTCCTCACCGCCCTCGATCCGGGCCCGCCGCTGCGCGTGCGAGGAGACCAGCTCCGACTTCAGATAGCCGGACTCGACGGCCGCCATCGCGCCGCCCATCTGCTGGATCCGGTCGATCTCCGCAAGGGACTCGGTGACCAGGGAGTCGACCTTGGCCTCGATCACATGCGATCCGGCGAAGATGTCCTCGTACTCCAGCAGATCGCTCTCGTGCGCGAGGACCTGCTGGATGCGCAGCGACCACTGCTGGTCCCAGGGCCGGGGGAGCCCCAGCGCCTCGTTCCAGGCGGGCAACTGCACGGCCCGGGCGCGGGCGTCCTTGGAGAGGGTCACGGCCAGCATCTCCAGGACGATGCGCTGGACGTTGTTCTCCGGCTGCGCCTCGGTCAGTCCGAGGGAGTTGACCTGGACCCCGTAGCGGAAGCGGCGCTGCTTGGCGTCGGTGATGCCGTACCGCTCGCGGGTGACCTGGTCCCAGATGCGGCCGAAGGCGCGCATCTTGCACATCTCCTCGATGAAGCGGACGCCGGCGTTCACGAAGAAGGAGATGCGGGCGACCACATCGCCGAACTTCTCCTCCGGCACCTGGCCCGAGTCGCGCACGGCGTCCAGGACCGCAATGGCCGTCGACATGGCGTACGCGATCTCCTGGACCGGAGTGGCCCCCGCCTCCTGCAGGTGGTAGCTGCAGATGTTGATCGGGTTCCACTTCGGGATGCGGTTGACCGTGTACGTGATCATGTCCGTGGTCAGCCGCAGCGAGGGACCGGGCGGGAAGACATGCGTCCCACGCGAGAGGTACTCCTTGACGATGTCGTTCTGCGTGGTGCCCTGGAGCTTCGTGGCGTCGGCGCCCTGCTCCTCGGCGACCACCTGATAGAGCGCCAGCAGCCACATCGCGGTGGCGTTGATCGTCATCGAGGTGTTCATCTGTTCCAGCGGGATGTCGTGGAACAGCCGCCGCATGTCACCGAGGTGCGAGACGGGCACGCCGACCCGGCCGACCTCGCCGCGGGCGAGGATGTGGTCGGGGTCGTAACCCGTCTGGGTCGGCAGGTCGAAGGCGACCGAGAGACCCGTCTGGCCCTTGGCGAGGTTGCGCCGGTAGAGCTCGTTGGACGCCTCGGCGGTCGAGTGACCGGCGTACGTCCGCATGAGCCACGGGCGGTCCTTCCGGCGGCCCGTCATGTCAGACATTCCTGAAGCGGTTGATGGCGTCGATGTGCTGCTCGCGCAGCTCCTCGTTGCGCACACCCATACCCTCGCGCGGGGCCAGCGCGAGGACGCCGACCTTGCCCTGGTGCAGGTTGCGGTGCACGTCGTACGCGGCCTGGCCGGTCTCATCCAGGGAGTAGACCTTCGACAGCGTCGGGTGGATCTTGCCCTTGGCGACCAGCCGGTTGGCCTCCCACGCCTCGCGGTAGTTGGCGAAGTGCGAGCCCACGATCTTCTTCAGCGACATCCACAGGTAGCGGTTGTCGTACTCGTGGTTGTAGCCCGAGGTCGAGGCGCAGGTGACGATCGTGCCGCCCTTGCGGGTCACGTACACCGAGGCGCCGAACGTCTCGCGGCCCGGGTGCTCGAAGACGATGTCGACGTCCTCGCCGCCGGTCAGCTCACGGATGCGCTTGCCGAACCGCTTCCACTCGCGAGGGTCCTGGTTGTGCTCGTCCTTCCAGAACCGGTAGCCCTCGGCGTTGCGGTCGATGATCGCCTCTGCGCCCATCTTCCGGCAGATGTCCGCCTTCTGCTCGCTGGAGACGACACAGATCGGGTTGGCGCCACCGGCCAGCGCGAACTGCGTGGCGTATGAACCGAGTCCGCCGCTGGCGCCCCAGATCAGCACGTTGTCGCCCTGCTTCATGCCGGCGCCGTTGCGCGAGACGAGCTGGCGGTAAGCGGTGGAGTTGACCAGGCCCGGAGCCGCGGCCTCCTCCCAGCTGAGGTGCTGCGGCTTCGGCATCAGCTGGTTGGACTTGACGAGCGCGATCTCGGCGAGGCCGCCGAAGTTGGTCTCGAAGCCCCAGATCCGCTGCTCGGGGTCGAGCATCGTGTCGTTGTGGCCGTCCGAGGACTCCAGTTCGACCGAGAGGCAGTGTGCGACGACCTCGTCGCCCGGGTGCCAGGCGTTGACGCCGGGGCCGGTGCGCAGGACGACGCCCGCCAGGTCGGAGCCGATGATGTGGTACGGCAGGTCGTGGCGCTTGGTGAGCTCGCTGAGCTTCCCGTAGCGCTCCAGGAACCCGAAGGTGGAGAGCGGCTCGAAGATCGAGGTCCAGACGGAGTTGTAGTTCACCGAGCTGGCCATGACGGCGACCAGCGCCTCACCGGGCCCGAGCTCCGGAACCGGCACCTCGTCGAGGTGCAGCGACTTGCGGGGGTCCTTGTCGCGCGTGGCGAGCCCGGCGAACATCTCCGTCTCGTCCTTGTGCACGGTCACCGCGCGGTACGACTCAGGGATGGACAGGGCCGCGAAATCTGCGGCGGTGCTGTCCTGCGATTGGATCGCGTCCAGGATTTCCTTCACGGTGTGCCTCCGGGATGGGGTCTCCCCTGCTCGAGCGGAGCCGAGAGCTTGGGGAATTCGTCGAGGGACGCTTGAGAGTCCCTGCCAACGGGGGGTGCGGTGCGGTGTGGAGGTGCTGCCGTCGGTTCGGCTGTAAAGCTTCGGCTTGCTCTGGTGGAGCAGAAGGGTTTGCCTGTGACGCAGGCGCCCGGGCGCGCAGGCACATGGCTTGCGGGGACAGCCGGCGTACGTGAGATCTCTGTACGCCGGCCGCCCGGACCACTTCAACGTATGGCACTCCGTGACACCTGGCAAGGCACTCGGTGCCAACAATTTCTCTCAGCTGTCATCCGCTGGGCACGCATGAGCGGCGACGGGGCCGTTTCGCGCCGTTCTGTCCTGCTGAGTCCGGTCAGGCCCGGCGCCGGTACACATACGGCGTGGTGGTGGTCAGGACCCGGAAACCGAGCCGCTGGAGGATCGGCCTGCTCAGGTCGGTCGCGTCGACCTGCAGATACCGGAAGCCACGCTCGGCGGCGATCCGGGCACGGTACGCGACCAGCGCCCGGTAGATACCCCTCCCGCGCCACGGCTCCACGGTTCCGCCGCCCCAGAGCCCCGCAAAGCCGGTGCCCGGGTACAGCTCCATCCGGGCCGAGCTCACCGGCTCGTCGCCCACCATGGCCAGCACCCCGACGAAGCTGTCGGGGGCCGCGGCCAGCCGCGCCAGCACCTGGTGCCGCAGCCGCGACCCGTCGGAGCCGAACGCCCTCTCATGGGCCGCCGCCATCAGCTCCACGCCGGCCGCATCCGTCACCGTGCGCAGCGTGACCCCCTCGGGGAGCTCCACGGCCGTCGGGAGGTCCGCGACGGGGGCGACCAGGAGGGTCTCCGGCGGCTCCGCGACGAAGCCGGCGCGCACCAGCCGCTGCCCCAGGTCGGCCGGCCGGTCGTGCGCGTACAGCTTCCATTCGAATGCGTCGCGGCCGAGCGCGGTGAAGTGCTCCACCTGCTCGGCGATCGCCGCATCCGCCCGTACGGCGTCCAGACCCGGGGACGACCAGACGACACCGTTCCAGTCGTCGGCCGCCCCGGCCTGCCGTACGACATCGGCGGTGCGCTCGACGCGGACGCCGGGCCCGTCGGGGCGGGCGTGCTCGCGCAACTCGCGGTCGAAGAGAGTCAGCAGGATGTCGCGATCATGAGTCATCCGCCCACCGGAACACGGCGGTACGGGCGCGGCAACCGGGTTTCTCCGCCCGGACGCGCGAACGCCGGACGGGCTCGACTGCGAGCCCGTCCGGCGACGGTGGAGCGGCCGGCCAACAGGCCCCCGCTCAGCGGTCTTTGAGCGCCTGCTGGATCGTGCGCATCACTTCGTCGAGCGGTGCGTCCGTGCGCGCCACCGCGACGAGCACCTCGCCCTCGGTGCTCACCGAAGCGGCGGGCGCCGGCATCGGTTCGGCCCCGGCGATGCGCCCGGCCCCGATGCCCGTCCCGAACGTGTCCCGGACGATCGCGAAGGCGTGGTCGAGCTGGGCCTCCACATCGCCCTGGCCGCCCGCCCTCAGCCAGCGGCGCAGCACATGGTTGTGCGCGGTGACGACGGCCGACGCCGCGACCTCCGCCAGCAGCGGGTCGTCGTTGCCGACATGGTGGTCGCGCTCGTCGAAGTGGCCCAGCAGATAGCGAGTGAACAGCCGCTCGTAACGGGCCACCGAGGCGATCTCGGCCTCCCGCAGCGTGGGGACCTCACGGGTCAGCTTGTAGCGGGCCACCGAGACGGCGGGCTTGGCCGCGTACATCTTCATGACTTCTTTGATGCCGCGGCAGACGGTGTCGAGCGGGTGCTCGTGCGCGGGGGCGGCATTGAGGACGGCCTCGGCCCGGACGAGGGTGTCGTCGTGGTCGGGGAAGATCGCTTCTTCCTTGGAGCGGAAGTGCCGGAAAAAGGTCCGCCGGGCGACTCCCGCGGCGCCCGCGATCTCGTCGACCGTCGTGGCCTCGTACCCCTTCGTGGCGAAGAGCTCCATCGCCGCGGCGGCCAGTTCGCGTCGCATTTTGAGCCGCTGGGCGGCGGCGCGCGTTCCTGCGGCACTCTCCGGGGCGTCGGGCGCGGCGGAGACACGGGGGGACCTGGCGGACTGGGACATGGTGTGAACGTACTGCATCAGCGCAGGAGAGCGCGCCTGCGGGGGCGGACCGCACGGCCGTGCGTCCCGCGTCGCGGGCTGTGCGGGCGGATCGAGCAGCCCTCCCCACCCGGCTCCCGGCCCGGGAGCCGCCGGTGGTGCCCCGGCCGGGCGTTCACGCCCGGCCGGAGCACCGGTCCGTCGTTCGGACACCTGCCGGTCCTCAGCGCCGGGCATATTCGCGGAAGCCGCGCCCCGTCTTGCGGCCGAGGCAGCCGGCGGCCACCAGGTGTTCCAGCAGCGGCGCCGGTGCCAGGCCCGGGTCGCGGAACTCGCCGTGCAGCACCTTCTCGATGGCGAGCGAGACATCGAGCCCGACGACGTCCAGAAGCTCGAACGGGCCCATCGGGTAGCCGCCGCCCAGCTTCATCGCGGCGTCGATGTCGTCGAGGGTCGCGTAGTGCTCCTCGACCATCTTGATCGCGTTGTTGAGGTACGGGAACAGCAGCGCGTTCACGATGAACCCGGCCCGGTCCCCGCAGTCCACCGGGTGCTTGCGGATCTTCCGGCACACCTCACGGACGGTTGCGTGGACGTCGTCCGCGGTCAGCACCGTACGGACCACCTCGACGAGCTTCATCGCGGGCGCCGGGTTGAAGAAGTGCATCCCGATGACGTCCTGCGGACGCGAGGTCGCCCGCGCGCACGCCACGACCGGCAGCGACGAGGTGGTGGTGGCGAGCACCGCGCCCGGCTTGCAGATCTTGTCCAGCGTGCCGAACAGCTGCTGCTTGACCGCGAGATCCTCGGCGACCGCCTCGACCGCGAGGTCGACATCGGCGAACGAGTCCAGCGAACCGGCAGCGGTGATCCGGCCCAGGGTCTCGTCCCGCGCCTGCGCCGTCAGCCGCCCCTTGGTGACCGAACGCTCCAGCGACTTGGCGATCCTCCGCTTCGCGGTGTCCGCCTTCTCCTGGCTGCGCGCGGCGAGCACCACGTCGTAACCGGCCTTCGCGAAGACCTCCGCTATGCCCGAGGCCATCGTCCCGGAGCCCGCGACGCCCACCGACCGGACCGTGCGCCCGGCCTGTGCTCCGGCGCTCTCCAGCGGCGTCTGCGTGTCCGGCACCACGGTCTGGCTGCCCGGCGCCATGTAGGTGTAGAAGCCACGGCCCGCCTTGCGGCCGGTCAGACCGGCCTCGCTGAGCTGCTTGAGGACCGGAGCGGGGGCGTGCAGCCGGTCGTGCGACGCGGAGTACATCGCCTCCAGGACGGTACGGGCGGTGTCGACGCCGATCAGGTCGAGCAGCGCGAGGGGGCCCATCGGCAGGCCGCAGCCCAGCTTCATGGCCGCGTCGATGTCCTCACGGGAGGCGTAGTTCGCCTCGTACATCGCGGCGGCCTGGTTGAGGTAGCCGAAGAGGAGTCCGTCGGCGACGAAGCCCGGCCGGTCGCCCACCGCAACCGGTTCCTTGCCGAGCTCGCGGGCGAGCTCCGTGACCGCTTCGACGGCCGGCGGCGCGGTCAGCACCGAGGAGACCACCTCGACCAGCTTCATCGCGGGCGCCGGGTTGAAGAAGTGCAGGCCCAGCACGCGCTCGGGGTGCTGCGACTCGGCCGCGAGCCGGGTCACCGACAGGGCGTTCGTGCCGGTCGCCAGGATCGTGGTGGGGGAGACGATCGCGTCGAGCTCACGGAAGAGCTGCTGCTTGATCTCGTACGACTCGGGAACGACCTCGATGACGAGCTGCGCGTCCGCCACGGCCTGCAGGTCGGAGAAGGTGCGGAACCGGGCCAGCGCGTCCAGACGCTCCCCCTCGGTGATCCGCTCCTTCTTCACGGCGCGGGCGGTGGAGGCCTCCAGGGCGGCGACGGCCTGACGGGCGGCCGCGTCGCTGACGTCGATACCGATGACCTCGCGGCCGGCCCTGGCCAGGACCTCGGCGATGCCGATGCCCATGGTGCCGAGACCGACGACGGCGATGGTGGAGAGAGGGGTGTCCATCACGGGACTCCAGAGAATGAGTGACGACTGAGTGGGCGCACGGCGCGCACGGATCGGCTGGGACCGAAAGGGTCCAACCAGCGCATGGCGTGCGGGAATTGCGTGTCGAGGTGTTCCTGGCCGGAGGTGCGGGAGGCACGCCCGGACGGGAAAGGGGCGACGGACTCTGTCCCGGAGTCGCGTCTCACAAAGCTGCCGAACCGACAAGCACTCCGAGTGGCTGCGTCACCAGGCCACTGGAGTCGGCGGGGAGTGTGTCCCGCTCACATGAGATTAACCGGCGAGTAACGAGCGCGCCAGCCCCGAGTCGCTGTGCGCCGGCTCACACTCACCGTGGCCGCCGATACCCTCAGGGTCATGGACGAGGAGTTCCGGTCGCTGACCGACCGGCTGGCGGACGAGGCGGGGGAGTCGGCGGCCTACCGCAGGCTGCTCGCCACCGACGACGACGAGGAACTGGCCCGAGTCCTCGTCGAAAGGGAGCGCCCGCTCTGGGCGCGTGAGATCGCAGCGTTCCGGCTCGGCTGCGGCGGGGACCGACGGGCCTTCGAAGCACTGGTTCTGCTGCTCAACCACCGCGACCCGGAGCGTTGCGTCTCCGCGGCCCACGCCCTGGTGCGCCTGGGCGACCCCCGCACCCCGCGTGCCGCCGCCGCACTCGCGACGAACACCCTGCGCACCGCGTACGCCCTGCACCCGGTCCGCCTGCTCACCGCCCTGCGGGCCCCCGAGTCCGTCCCGGCGCTGATCAGCACCCTGGAGCGGCTGCTGGGGCCGGACGAGCCGCACTGGCGGGTCGCGCTGGCCTGTGTGGAGGGTCTGGGGCAGCTCGGCGACGCGCAGGCCCGCCCGGTCCTGGAGGCGGCGCTGCCGCACCCGAGGCTCGGCGGCGCCGCCGAGGAGGCGATCAGCCGGCTGCCGACGGGCTGAGGGGGCGTACGTAACGCACCTCGGGCACGAGAACGCCGCCGACCCGGAAGGGTTCCTCGACGCCGTCCGGTGCGAAGCCCGCACGCTCGTAGAAGCGGCGGGCCGGCGCGTTCTCCTTGAGAACCCAGAGCGCCAGATCGGGGAACCCGTCCGCGGTGGAGCGAGCCAGGATCTCCGTCATCAGGGAGCGGCCCACTCCGGTCCCGAGGTGCTCGGGCAGCACGTAGATGGCGTACAGCTCGGCGCGGGCGAGCCGCCTGCCGTCCGCGCGGTACGGGCCGTAACAGGCCCAGCCGATCACACCCCGGCCCGGCCGCTCGGCCACCACATTGACGACCGTGTTGCGCTCGGCGAAGAAACCGCGGCGCCGCTGCGCGTCCTCGGCGATGTCCATCGCGTCCAGATACGCCTGCGGGACCAACCCGGCGTACGCGGCCTGCCAGCCGCGCACCCGGACCGTGGCGACGGCCTCGCAGTCGTCGACGGTCATGGACCGGACGGACAGATCGGGGGCGTACGCGGAGGTGGGCCGTGTCGTCATGCGGACCATGGTGGCGTACGCCCCCGAGGGCGTGCGATCGGGTCACGGGGCGCGCGGTCCCCTCCCGTCAGCCGTGCAAGCCGAGCAGCCCGTGCACGATGTTGCCGCTGCTTTCCGCGCGCTTCGCCGACTTCGCCTTCGCCGCCTCGGCGGTCAGCGGCTTCGGGTCGGGTGACGTCGGGCAGACCGCATCCGCGTCCGCGCGGCTGCCGTCGCCGCGCGGGACGGTGCCCTTGGCGAGATAGTCCGTCAGGTACTTGTCCAGGCATGCGTTGCCGCTCAGCGTGACACCGTGGTTGCCGCCGCCTTGCTCGACGACCAGGCTGGAGCCGCGGAGCCGCCGGTGCAGGGTGACCCCGCCCTCGTACGGTGTGGCCGCGTCCTCCGTGGCCTGGAAGAGCAGCACCGGCGGGAGCGCGTGGTTCGAGACCCGCACCGGATTCAGCGGCTCCACCGGCCAGGATGCGCACGGTGCGTTGTACCAGGTGTTGCTCCAGGCGTAGAAGGGTGCTTTGGCGTGCACCTTCCAGCTGTCGTTGCGCCAGGTGTTCCAGCTCAGCGGCCACCGGGAGTCGCGGCACTGCACGGCCAGGTAGACGGAGTAGCCGTTGTCGCCCTTCGCGTCGACGGCACCGAGCTGGTCGTACGCGGCGACGAGCGCGTCCTGGTCCTTGTGGTTCACGTACGCGGCGAACGCGTCGGCCAGGTAGGGCCAGTAACCGTTGTAGTAGCCGCCCGGCAGGAAGGTGTCCTCCAGCTCGCTCGGACCGACCTTCCTGCCCGCGGGCTGTTTCCGCACCGCGTCGCGCATCCGGTACCAGGCCGCCTCGACCCGCGCCGGGTCGTTGCCGAGCCGGTACGTCTCGTCGTGCTTCGCCACCCACGCGGCGAACGCCTTCTGGCGGGCGTCGAACGCGTAGTTCTGACCGATGTTGTCCTCGTACCAGACGCCGTCCGGGTCGACGTTCGAGTCGAGCGCCAGTCGGCGCACCCGCTGCGGGAACAGCTTCGCGTACACCGCGCCCAGGTACGTACCGTACGAGTACCCGAAGTAGTTGATCTTCGGGGCGCCGGTGGCCTGCCGGATCACATCGAGGTCCTTGGCGGCGCTGACCGTGTCCATGTACGGCAGCAGATCGGGGTACTTCCTGCCGCACTCCTCCGCGAAGTTGCGCGCCCGGTCGCGGCTGGTGCGCTCGTCGGCGAGGGTCTGCGGCACCGATTCGGGCCGCACCGGCTTGAAGTACTTGGGTACGCAGTCCAGCGCCGGGGAACTCTGCCCGACCCCGCGCGGGTCGAACCCGATCACGTCGTACTGCGCGGCGACGTCCTTCGGGAGCGAAGAGGCCACGAACCCGGCCATGGTCAGTCCGCTGCCACCGGGACCCCCGGGGTTGACGAACAGCGGGCCCTGCGAGGTCCTCGCGGTGTGCCGGATCCGGGACAGGGCGAGAGTGATCCGTCGGCCCGACGGGTCGTCATGATTGAGCGGTGTACTGACCTTTGAGCACTGCAGTTTCGGATACATCTTGGTGCCGCAGCCGGTCCAGCGGAGTTGCGCGGCATGCGGTGCGACGCCGATGGCGACCGCCGGGGACGGCACGGCGGTCACCAGACCGGCGACCGTCGCGCCGACGGCGATCAGAATTCCTGAACGATTCGTCATATGGCCTCCCGTGGTGGAGGGAATGCGGCTGCGTGTGGCACAGCCCCCGCCGCATGCTCCCCACATTCGGACACGGAAGGACATGATGGGGTGAGAGTTGACCCGTTTGCCGGGGTGGTGACGGAGGCTCAGAGAAGGGTCAGCTGGGTGGACCCGGGACCGTCCGGCGGTGACTGCCGGTCGAGCCGTTCCCGCTGGACGGAGATCCGGCGTGCCTCGCCGCGGCGCGTCGGTCCGATGCCGAACTCGGCCGCCAGCTCGTGGACCCGGCGTGTGATCGTGCGCTGGTACCAGGTGGGTGCGTATGCCCCGTCCGCGTACATCTGCTGGTACCGCCGCACCAACTGGGGATGGCGCTGCCCGACCCACTGCATGAACCACTCCCGGGCGCCGGGCCGCAGATGGAGGACGAGCGGGGTCACCGAGCTCGCCCCGGCGTCGGCGATCGCGCGGACGGTGGCCCGCAGCTGGTCCGGCCGGTCACCGAGGAACGGGATGACGGGTGCCATCAGCACACCGCAGTCGATGCCGTTCTCGCTCAGGGCGCGCACGACGTCCAGCCGGCGCTCGGGGGACGGCGTGCCGGGCTCCACCGTGCGCCACAGCTCCGGATCGACGAAGCCGACCGAGACGGAGATGCCGATCTCGGTGACCTCCGCGGCCTGTTTGAGCAGCTCCAGATCGCGCAGGATCAGCGTGCCCTTGGTCAGGATCGAGAACGGGTTCGCATGATCACGCAGGGCTGTGATGATGCCGGGCATCAGCCGGTAGCGGCCCTCCGCGCGCTGGTAGCAGTCGACATTGGTGCCCATCGCGATGTGCGCGCCGTGCCAGCGGCTGGAGGCGAGCTCGCGGCGCAGGAGCTCCGGGGCGTTGATCTTGACGACGATCTGGGAGTCGAAACCGAGCCCGGTGTCGAGGTCCAGGTAGCTGTGGGTCTTGCGGGCGAAGCAGTAGACGCAGGCGTGCGTGCAGCCCCGGTACGGGTTCACGGTCCATTCGAACGGCATCCGCGATGCGCCCGGTACCCGGTTCACGATCGAGCGGGCCCGGATCTCATGGAAGGTGATCCCCCGGAATTCAGGGGTGTCGAAGGTGCGCGTGGTCACCGCGTCCGCGGCGAAGAGCGTGCCCGGCCCGGCCTCGCGGGTGTTCTCGACCAGATTGTCCCAGCGCATGGACGCCTCCTCGGTAGCACTGGAGAGAGAATAGAACACTTGTTCCCTTGATCGTTTTCTCCCCTTCGTCCCGGACCGGATTTTGAGCGGCGTGCCGGAGGTGATTGGCTCAGCACACCCCCGAACAACCGAGTGCTGGAGGAACAGCCATGGCGCAGGTCGAAGCCACGACAGAGCGGATCATCGCGGCGGACGCGGAGACGGTGTTCGACGCGCTGGCCGACTACCAGGAGGTCCGGGGCAAGGTCCTGCCCGGCCACTTCAGCGAGTACGAGGTCCGCGAGGGCGGTGACGGTGAGGGCACCCTCGTCCACTGGAAGCTCCAGGCCACCAGCAAGCGGGTCCGCGACTGCCTGCTCGACGTGACCGAGCCGACCGACGGGCAGCTCGTCGAGAAGGACCGCAACTCGTCGATGGTCACCACGTGGACCGTCACCCCGGCCGGCGAGGGCCGGTCCAAGGCCGTCGTCTCGACGGTCTGGAACGGCGCGGGCGGCATCGGTGGTTTCTTCGAGAAGACCTTTGCGCCCAAGGGGCTTGGACGCATCTACGACGAGCTGCTGCAGAACCTGGCGACCGCGGTCGAGAAGTAGCCTCATCCAGCGCTGACCGGCCTCACCGGTTCGGGTGGTCTTCCCGGCCGGTCGGTTGTGCGCCGTAGTGGCTCCCACCGGGGGATAAGCCCCCCGAGCGCGCCGCCGGCGCCCCCCGTCGCGTTTGCCCTCCCTTGTCGTGCAATGCGAGAAATGGGCGGCGCGGATGCGACGAGGGGAGCGGCACGTGGCGGGTGGAATCACTCTGGTGAAGGACGAGCCGGACGGTGCGGAGGGCGAGGTCGAGGCGGCGACCGCGGATCCGCACGGTGTGCAGACCGTCGCCCTGTCCGGTGCGGTGGCTCCGCCCTCGCCCCCACCGGGTCCCGACGCCGCGGAGATCAGCCCCCGCCGGATCCGACTGGTCTTCCTCGGACTGATGCTCACCCTGCTGCTCGCGGCGCTCGACCAGATGATCGTCGCCACCGCCCTGCCGAAGATCGTCGGTGAGCTGCACGGCCTGGAGAAGATGTCCTGGGCCGTCACCGCCTATCTCCTCGCCTCCACCATCGGGCTGCCGATCTACGGCAAGCTCGGCGATCTCTTCGGCCGCAAGAGCGTCTTCCAGTTCGCCATCGTCGTCTTCGTCGTCGGCTCCGCGCTGGCCGGCTGGTCCCGGACCATGGACGAGCTGATCGCCTTCCGTGCCGTCCAGGGCATCGGCGGCGGCGGGCTCATGATCGGGGTCCAGGCGATCATCGCGGACGTCGTACCGCCCCGCGAGCGCGGCCGTTTCATGGGGCTGATCGGCGCCGCCTTCGGTCTCGCGTCCGTCGCCGGACCGCTGCTCGGCGGCTTCTTCACCGACCACGCGTCCTGGCGCTGGTGCTTCTACATCAACGTCCCGTTCGGACTGGTCACGCTGGCCGTCATCACCGTCGTACTGAAACTCCCCAAACCCGCCGTCCGGCCCCGGCTCGATGTGCTCGGCGCGCTGCTGCTGGCCGCCGCCTCCACCTGCGTGGTGCTGCTGACCAGTTGGGGGGGTACGGAGTACGCCTGGGGCTCGCGCACCATCCTCGGGCTGGCAGCCGGGGCCGCCGGAACGGCTCTGCTCTTCCTGGTCGTCGAGCGCCGCGCGCCCGAACCCGTGATCCCGCTGAGGCTGTTCCGCGACTCGATCTTCAACGTGACCGCGCTCGTCGGCGCGGTCGTCGGCGTCGCGCTGTTCGGCGCCGCCAGCTATCTGCCGACGTTCCTGCAGATGGTCGACGGCGCCACCGCCACCGAATCCGGGCTGCTGATGCTCCCGATGATGGGCGGCATCGTCGGCGCGTCCGTCGTCTCCGGCCAGCTGATCTCCCGTACCGGCCGCTACCGCGTCTACCCGATCCTCGGCAGTGCGATCTCGGTCGCCGGCATGTGGCTTCTCTCCCGTCTCGAAACCGACACCCCACGCGTCGAATACAGCATCGCGCAGGCCGTCCTCGGCATCGGGATCGGCCTGATCATGCCGGTGCTCGTCCTTGCCGTGCAGAACTCCGTACCACCCGCCGACCTCGGCGCCGCCACCAGTGCGAACAACTACTTCCGGCAGATCGGCGGCAGCGTCGGCGCCGCCGTCTTCGGGACGCTCTTCGCGGGCCGTCTCGCCGACGCCCTCGCGGTCCGCCTCCCGTCCGGCGCCGACCTCCCCGACCCCGAGTCGATCACCCCGCAGCTGGTCCACGCCATGGAGCCGGCCCTCCGCGACAGCTACATCCAGGCGTATGCCGACGCGATGCCGCGGATCTTCCTCTACCTCGTGCCGGTGCTCGCACTCGGCCTCGTCATCGCCTTCTTCCTCAAGGAGAAACCGCTGGTGTCCCACCACAGCCCGGAATCCGCAGCCGCCGAGTCCGCCACCCCCATCCCCGCCGCCCGCACCACCCACGCCCCTCCACCGCCCGTCTACCTGTCGGGCGTCCCGGTGTGCGGCTGTGTCCAGCACCCGGACGGTACGAAGGTCCCCCGCGCCGCCCTCACCCTGATCGACATCCAGGGGAAGCAGGTCGGCCGCGGCGCGAGCGGCGACGACGGGCGGTACGCGCTGAGCGTGCCCGGCTCGGGTTCCTACGTCCTCATCGCGGCGGCCGGAGGACACCAGCCGCAGGCCGTCAGCGTCACCGTCGGCGAGCGGCCCGTCGAGCTCGACGTGGTGCTCGGCGGTGCGGGCCGGCTGGCCGGGACTGTCGTCACGGCCGACGGGATCCCGGTGCGGGATGCCTCCGTCACGCTCACCGATGTACGCGGCGAGGTGGTCGCGTCCACCCGCAGCGGCCGTGAAGGCGGCTATGTGATCTCGGAGTTGGTGGCCGGAGAGTACACCCTTGCCGCCAGCGCCCCCGCCTTCCGGCCCGCCGCGCTGCCGGTCAGCGTGCAAGCGGCCAGGGAGACCCGGCAGGACATCGAGCTGGCCGGGGGCGCGGTGCTGCGCGGCGTCGTACGCGCGAGCGGCGGACGGCCCGTCGAGGACGCCCGGGTCACGCTCCTGGACGCGGCGGGCAATGTCGTCGACACCCTGACGACCGGGCCCGACGGGGCGTTTCGCTTCGTGGACCTGTCGACCGGCGAGTACACCGTCATCGCGGCGGGGTACCCGCCGGTGGCCACTGTCCTCCAGGTCGCGGGCGGCGGGCGAACCGAGCGTGACCTGCAACTCGGTCACGAGGACTGACGCCGCGTCCCGGCGCCGCGTTGCGCGCGGTGGCGCGCGGTGGTGCGCGGGCGCACAACCTCCGGGGGATTCCGCCGATGACCGGCGGGCGCCGGACGCGGGGACGTACCGTGGAGTCGCATACCGCAGAACCTTGCGGTGGGGAAGGAGCCTTCCACCCATGGACCTGGATATGCCGCCGCACAGGGCACCACAACCGCGTGAAGCAGTCGCGGGGCGGGTTCCGCTCGCCGTGGTGGTCGTCGACATGGACGGCCTCGTGTCGCACTGGTCGACCGGGGCCCGACGGCTCTTCGGCGTGGCCAGGGAGGATGCCATCGGCTGCCCGGCCGGTGAACTCCTCCCGGTCTCCGGGGCGTTACCGCAGGAGTCGGAGCCCGGGCCGTCCGGCGGTACGTACGGTGACTTCGGCCCGGAGCTCGACGGTTCGCTGAGCGGCACCGTCGCCTACCCGGCAGCGGGGCGGGCCAGGGTCGACCAACCGGAGCGCGGCCGGATCGACATCCTGTGGTGGGCCTACCCGCTCGTCGGCCCCGCCGCCGAGCGGCTCCTCGTCCTCGCCGCGGACGCCGTGCCCCTGCACAGCGGTGACGAGGGCGGCGCCCCGGACAGCGAGACGATCGCCCCCGGCTTCGCGCTCCACACCGACTTCCCCGGCTACCGGGACCTGGCCGGCCGCCTCCCCGAGATCCTGCCGAACATGAGCGTCCACGAAGCGACCCGGATCGTCTCCCAGGTACTCGAACTCGGCTATCCGATCCTGGAGTTCAGCCGCCATGCGCGGGTCCCGGTGACCCCCGACTGGGGTGTACCGCGCCGCAGTGCGCGCAGCCGGCCCGATGATCCGGAGACCACAGCCGACGGGGCTCCGGTACCGCGCGCCGTGCGCCGCCCCGAACTCGACCTGGAGTACGCCGCCGTCCGCGAACGGCTGGAGTTCCTCAACGAGGTGAGCGGGCGCATCGGCACCTCCCTCGATCTGGAACGCACCATCCGCGAGGTCACCAGCGCCGCCGTCCCCCGCTTCACCGACTTCGCGGGTACGCATCTGCGCGCCGCGGTCCTCGCCGGTGAGGGCTTCCCGGACGGGCCGCCCGACGTCACCACCGTCTGGCACCGGGTATGGGTCGAGCACAACGACGAACCCGGCCGCTGGGACGACACCGTCCCGGTCGGTGAGTCCATCGCCTTCCCGCAGCACACGCCGTTCTTCCAGTGCATGGTCACCGGCGAACCCGTCCTCGTCCCGTACGTCGGCGAGGAGATGAGCAACCGGATCTCGGGCGAGTTCGAGAAGCGTGACCTGCGGCCGCTGATCACCCACCGATCCCTGCTGATCGTCCCGCTCAAGGCGCGCGACGTGGTGCTCGGCTTCATGGTCCTGATGCGCCGTCCCGGCCGTGAGCCCTTCGACGACATGGACCGCACCACCGGCGCCGAACTCGCCGCCCGTGCCGGGCTCGTCCTCGACAACGCCCGCATGTACACGTACCAGGAGAATGTGGCCGACACCCTCCAGGACAGCATGCTGCCCCAGGTCGAGCCCCGCATGGCCGGCTGCGACATCGCCACCCGCTATCTGCCCGGCACCCGGCTCGGCAGGATCGGCGGCGACTGGTTCGACTCGGTGAAGCTGCCCGGCTCCCGAACCGCGCTGGTCGTCGGGGACGTCATGGGACACGGTCTCAACTCGGCCGCGATGATGGGTCAGTTGCGCACCGCCGTGCTGACGATGGCGACCATGGAGATGCCACCTGCCCAGCTGCTGCGCAACCTCGACGACCTGGCGCAGCGCCTCGGCGAGCAATATCTCGCAACCTGTCTCTACGCCGTCTACGACCCGATCAGCTCCGAGCTCCAGATCGCCAATGCCGGGCACATCCCGCCCGTGCTGGTGCGCGCCGAGGACGGCCGGGCCGAGCTCCTCGACCTGCCGACGGGGGCGCCGATCGGAGTCGGCGGTGTCGCCTTCGAGACCGCGACCATACGGGTACGGCCCGGCGACCGCCTGGTGCTCTGCACCGACGGGCTGGTCGAGGTGCGCGGCCAGGACATCGGTGCCGGACTCGCCACGCTCTGCGCCTCCGCGGCGCACCCCGCCGCCTCGATGGACGATGCCTGCGACACGATCATCCGCGCCCTGAACCCGAAGGGCGGCCGCAAGGACGACGTGGCGCTGCTGATGGCCCGGCTGAACGGCATCCCGGACGACGACGTCGCCGAATGGCAACTCGCCCTGGACGCCCGGGAAGTGGCACGAGCCCGGAGCCTGGTGCGCGGCAAGCTCCTCGACTGGGATCTGCCGGACGCGGTGGAGTCGGCCGTACTGATGGTCAGCGAGCTGGTCACCAACGCCGTGAACCACGGGCGCATCCGCCACATCGGGCTGCGTCTGGTCCGGACCGGCGCCCTGCTCTGTGAGGTCAGCGATGACGAACCGGCCCCTGCCACCCTCCTCAGCGCCTCCGCCCACGACGAGTCGGGACGCGGGCTGATGGTGGTGAGCAACCTCGCCCGGGAGTGGGGCACGAGCACCACGGCACATGGCAAGACCGTGTGGTTCGAGCAGCCACTCGTCCGATTTCCCCGCCCCCGGTCGAACACCGGGTGAAAAGAGGTGCGTCGAGCGGCGGATGATGCCCGCTCTCTTGCCCCGGACGCTGCCGGGACGGTAGTCCGTTGCCCAGCGAATGACTGTGGGTGCATGCACCGGACTTGGGAGTACGTATGGACGTGTCACAGGGCTACCGCGAAGCGTGGGAAGGCTACTGGTCGTCGACCTCCGGCGTACCCGGCGAGGCGATCTGGGACTCCGACCCGTCCCTCAACTCGGTACCCCACAGTGAGCTGCTGCTCCCGTACGCCGACACCGCGCTGCCCGTCGTCGACCTCGGGTGCGGCAACGGCACCCAGACCCGCTACCTCGCCACCCGGTTCCCCCGCGCCATCGGCGTGGACCTCTCGCAGGCGGCGATCGGGCACGCACGCCGCGCGGACTCCGTGGGCATCGCCGAGTTCGAGCAGCTCAACCTGGTCGACGGGGACGCGGTACAGGCCCTGCGGGAACGGATCGGCGACACCAACGTCTATATGCGGGCGGTGATCCACCAGAGCGAGCCGGAGGCACGTCCCGCTGTCGCGGCAGCCGTCGCGACGCTCCTGGGGGCGCGGGGGCGGGCCTTCGTCGCCGAGCTGACCCCGGCGTCAAAGACGGTGCTGCAGCAGGCGGCCCAGGCGCCGGGCGGCCCGCCCGAGAAACTACGACGGGTTTTCGAGCACGGGCTCCGGCCGGCGAGCGCCACGGAGGAGGAGGTGCCGGAGCTGTTGCGGGCGGCGGGGCTGACGACGCTCGCGAGCGGCCCCACGGCGCTCGCCCAGACCGAGCACCTGCCGGACGGTACCCGCATCGACCTGCCCGCCCGCTGGTTCGTCCTCGCCGCCGACCGGTAGGGCCGGCGGCGAGGACGCACGGTGCGGCGGGGGACAGCCCTAAGAGGAGCTCACAAAGTGGGAGTCCGATCAGCTCGCGGCGTCTGGTGCGTGCGATCGCAAGGCGCTGGAAGGTCCTCGTAGCGGAGCTACTAGGGCGTTTCGGCAACGCAGCGAGCGTGCGTGCCAGGCGTCGCGAGCCGGGCGCCCATTTTGTGAGCTCCTCTAAGGCAACAGGCGCGGCCCCCGTTTCGCCGCGATGTCCTCGACCCAGCCGAAGAGGGCCACGGCCGCCGCGATCAGCGCCCAGGCGACCCCGAACTGGAACCACATGCTGTCCAACGGCAGATCCCGTTCGAAAGCAGGCACGTTCCACATCAGATCGATCAGCGGCACGCTCGTCATCAGGGCGACCTCGTGCCACAGATAGATCGTCACGGCACGGGCGTTGAAGACCTTCACGATCCGGTCGGCCACGCGATGGCGGGCGATCCCGGCGAAGTCGGGACGGAAGCGGAGCAGCAGCAGGACGAACCCGGCGGACCACAGCGCCTGGGCGAGCGGGATGTCGTCGAGATCGTAGGAACCGTCGACCCGGTGGTGGAAGGCCCACCAGGCGCCCGCCGCCAGCAGTGCCGAGGCCACGGGGACGACGACGGCGGGGCGCATCCGGTCGAGGACGCCGTCACGGTGGGCGAAGCCGAGCAGCCAGCAGAACAGGAAGACCGACAGATCGCTGAGCGCACTGCCCAGCCGCCCGTCCGGCACGCCGCCCACGGTCTCCAGGACCACGACGGGCACGAGCGACAGCGCGAGCACGGGCAGCGGGGCGGACCGGAAGATGCGCAGCAGCACCGGCGACATCAGCACGAACCACAGATACGTCCGCAGGTACCAGAGCACCGCCCAGGCCTGCTCGCCCCACGCGTTGCCCGGCGGATCGCCGACCGGCAGCACCCAGTACAGGACATCCGGGCCGGGCAGCCAGCCGTGCAGCAGCATCGCCGTGCCGAGGACCAGCGCGAACGCCCAGAGCGGGATCAGCAGTCTGCGCAGCCGCCCGCGGAGGACGTGCGACGCGGGCCGCTCGAGCGAACGCGCCATGAGCGAGCCGGCGAGTGCGAACATCACGCCCATGGAGGGGAAGGCCAGCCCCAGCCAGGGCCACTCGAAGGTGTGGTACGTGATGACACGGACCAGTGCGAAGGCCCGCAGTGCGTCGAACCATCGGTCGCGGCCCGCACTTCGGCCGGGGAGCGGTGCGGGAGAGGGCGGGGCGGTTTCCCCGGCCGGGGGCCCCGGTTCCGTACCCTCCGCCGAGTGCTCGGCCGGTCGTTGCATCGGGATTCCGGTCGGCAGCGCGCCCTTGCGGTGTGCGCCCGCCATCAGCGCACCCCCGTGCCGGAGGCCGGTGTGCCGACCTCACCGGTGCGCTTCAGCTTCTGCCACCGCAGCCGGCCGCCCGTCGCCGCGGTCACGCACGAGTGGATCAGCACCAGATACATCAGCTGCCGGTAGGCGACCTGTTGCAGAGGCAGCATGAGGAGATACCGGAACCGCTCGCGGTCGAGGCGGAAGGCGTAGGCCGCGCAGACCAGTTGGACGAGGAGCACCGCCAGCCAGGCGAGCAGGGATCCCCTGAAGTCCACAAAGATCATCGCGTAGACCGTGAACACGTCGATGAGCGGCGCGAAGACGGGGGTGACGATCTGGAAGAGGACGACGAGCGGCATGCCGACCCGGCCGAACCGGCCCGACGGCCCCCGGTCCGTCACCGACTTCCGGTGCTTCCAGAGCGCCTGCATCGTGCCGTAGCTCCAGCGGTAGCGCTGCCGCCACAGCTGCCCCAGCGTTGCGGGCGCCTCGGTCCAGGCGCGCGCGTGTTCCGCGTAGACGACCCGCCATCCCGCGCGGTGCAGGGCGATGGTGATGTCGGTGTCCTCGGCGAGCGTGTCCTCGCTCATCCCGCCGACCCCCAGCACGGCTGCGCGGCGGAACGCCCCGATCGCGCCCGGGATGGTCGGCATGCAGCGCAGCAGGTCGTACATCCGGCGGTCGAGGTTGAAGCCCATCACGTACTCGATGTGCTGCCAGGCGCCGATCACGGTGTTGCGGTTGCCGACCTTGGCATTGCCCGCGACCGCACCGACCTCCGGGTCACCGAACGGCTGCACGAGCCGCTGAACGGTGTCCGGTTCGAAGACGGTGTCGCCGTCCATCATGACCACGATGTCGTGACGCGCATGCCGCACACCGTTGTTCAGCGCCGCGGACTTGCCCACGTTCGCCTGGCGGATCACCCGCACGTTCGGCAGCCCCAGGGACTCGGCGATCTCCGCCGTGCCGTCGGTCGAGCCGTCGTCGACGACCACGATCTCGATGGGATGGGTGCTGGCGGCAAGGGAGTTGATGGTGTTTGCGATGCACTCCTTCTCGTTGTACGCGGGCACGATCACACTGACCGGTTCGGTGATTTCGGGGCCCCAGACGAACCGGCGTCTGTTGCGCTGCCGGTAGTGGCGCCGTGCGAGGACGAGCATCATCGCGAACCTGCCCAGCACGGCGACGCCCACGACCGCCAGCACCACGGCGAGACCGGGCACGGTCCACTCCGCGACGGCGACCGCGCCGAGCAGGGCGCGGCCCTCCCAGAGGGTGGACGTGTCGGCCGTGCGGTGCGCGGCCTGCTCGGGGTTGCTCTGCGGTGAGGCGGCCGTACTGCTCCCCGGGGCCGGCGCGCCGGCCTGTGCGCCCTGCTGTCCTTGTGCCTGTTGCCCCTGTGCCTGTTGCTGGGCGCCGCTGACCGTGGTGAAGGTGTAGCCCTTCGCCTTCATCTTCTTGATGTACTGCGGCAGCGCTTCGAGGGTCTGCTCGCGGTTGCCGCCCGCGTCGTGAAGGAGCACCGAAGCGCCCTTCCCGCTCTTCGGGGTGGCCCATTTGATGATCTTGGATACGCCCGGCTGCTGCCAGTCCTCGCTGTCCGTGTCGATGAAGACGCTGGTGTAGCCCATCGCGCCGAGCCGCTTGTAGACGGGCCAGCTGTAGTTGTCGATCGCGTCGTTCGTCGACGAGTACGGGGCGCGGAAGAGGGTCGTCGTGATGCCCGCGGCGCCTGCCAGAGCGAGCTGTGTCTGCGCGATCTCCCGCTTGACGCGGGCCGCGCTCTGGTACGACAGATCGACGTGGGTGAAGGTGTGGATGCCCACCTCGTTGCCGTCGTCGACCATCCTGCGCACCACGTCCGGATACCGCGAGATCATCGAGCCGACCAGGAAGAACGTGCCGGGCACCTCGTTGTCGTCCAGGATGTCGAGCACCTTCTGGGTCCACTCGGGGTCCGGGCCGTCGTCGAAGGTGAGCACGATCGTCTTGTCCGGCACGGACCGGGTCCGCGCCGTGCCGCCCTCGAAGCTGAGGAAGGGCCCGCCGTCGAGAACGCTGTCCGGCACCTTGCTCGCGCTCGCGTCGGAGCGGACACGCTGATCGTTTCCGACCTCGGCCCGCAGATAGCCGTCGAGCAGCATCACGGAGACGAGGCCGAGCAGGAGCAGAAGAGCGATGACCACGCGCGGCTTGGGGACGGCCTGGCGGCGGACACGTTCGATCCGGCTCGGCGTGGCATGCCGTCGCTTCGGCGGTACGGGGGAAGGCGCCGCGGTGGGGAGGCTTCCGCGGTCCGGCCGCTGGTCAGGCTGCCGGTCGGAGGCCGGGCCGTGTGCCCGGTCCGTCTCCATCAGCCGGTTCCGGTGGTGACCGACACGGACGCGGCGGAGGCCGGGCCCGTGACGGAGGCCGACACGGACGGTGAAGCCGTGGGGCGTTCGCCGGCCGGCGGACCGCTCGGTGGTGCGCCCGCACCTCCCGGAGGCGTGTTTCCGCCGGGGCCGCCCTGGGCGGAGGGTGCGCCACCGAACGGGATCAGCTCCGAGGGCGACATGGAGATGCCGCCCATGAAGGCGAGGCCCAGCACGGCCACGTAACCGACACAGGCGACGCCCAGTGCGATACCGGCGCGCCGGAACAGGCGGGCGCGGCGCCCGGAACTGTCCACGAAGACGGGGCCTTCGTGGGCTTCGGTCCCGGTCCCGGCCGCGGCCCGGGACCTCGGCGTACCGGCGTGTTTACGGCGGCCGCCGCGGGGCGGATCTTTCTCGATGGCGGTATCGACATGCATGAGCGCATGCTGACGAACTGCGATGTGCGAAGTCTGAGGCATTCCTTGCCGAATGCTGTGACAACGCGGGAAGTCTGTGAGTGAACTGAGAACACCGCCGCTCGCCCGGCACCTTCCGTCGCGCCGACGCGACGTCATGACCCGTGCAGTGCCTGGTGGATGAGACGTTTTCGGACATGCTGCCGTGTGTGCGGGGTGATATGCGCCGCGTTCGGGCGCCTGGCGATGTGTGAGAGGTTTTCGGTGTTCCCGCTTTTCATCGTTGCTGTGTCGGGACAATTCTCACGAGAGCAGGTGCAATCTTTATGCGCATGTCACCGAAGCGCTCTCCGGGCGGCGCGGCGCGCCGCGCGAAGCGGGCGACCGCCGCCGTCGCCGGACTCGTCGCGCTCGGGCTCGCCTGCTCGGCCTGTACGACGGGGTCGGCGGCGAACCAGCACGGTACCTCGTCCCCCCGTCCCGGCGGCCCCGCGGCCTCCACCGCCTACACCCCGTACGTCAGCGCCACGACCGCGGCCGATACCGACTCCGTCGGCTCCCCCGACACGTACAACCTCGCCTTCGTCGTCGCCGGCGGCAACACCTGCACCCCCCTCTGGGGCGGCACCGCCGAGGCCACCAGTGCGTCGGTGACCTCACGCGTCGCCCGGCTGACGTTGACCGGCGCGGACGTCCGGGTCTCGTTCGGCGGGGCCGCGGGGACCGAGCTGGCGCTCGCGTGTGACAGCGCGGAGGAGCTGGCCGACGCCTACGCCAAGGTGCTCGACGCCGTCGGTGCCACCAAGGCCGACTTCGACATCGAGGGCGACGCACTCACCGATCGGGCGTCGATCACCCTCCGCGACAAGGCGCTCCGCCTCCTGCAGAAGCGGCGGCACCTCGATGTCACGTACACCCTGCCTGTGATGCCGGACGGCCTGGAGTCCACCGGTACGGGCCTCCTGAGCGACGCCGTCGAGCAGAAGGTCGACATCTCCGCAGTGAACATCATGGCCATGAACTACAGCACGTCCCACGACGGCGACATGAGCGACTACGCGCGACAGGCCGCCGAAGCCACCCATGACCAGCTCACCGAGGTACTCGGGCTGTCGGACACCGAGGCCTGGAAGTCGCTCCATATCACGGTGATGCCCGGTGTCAACGACGTGGCAGGGGAGACGTTCACCCTCGCCGACGCCGCATCCCTGCGCGCTTTCGCCCGTCGGACCGGCATGGGCGCGCTCTCCATGTGGGCCACCTTCCGCGACCAGGAGTGCACCGACGAGGACACGTCGACGGCGAGTGACACCTGCAGCGGAGTCCAGCAGAAGCCGGGAGCGTTCGCGAGCGCGCTGGGGGGATGACCGCCGTCAGTGCCCGGCGTCACTCGGTACGTCACCGTGTGCGTCACCGCGCACCAACGCCATCAGCGCCCGGGCGCCCGGGCTCATCGCCCCGGCGGCCGGAAGCACCACGACGCTCTCGTAGTACGGCTGCTCAGGACCGTCCAGTTCCACCGCGACCAGCCCCAGGGCCTCCGGCTTACGCGAGAAGTGGTGCGGTACCACCGCGATCCCCAGCCCTTCGTGCACCAGCTCCAGCAGGCTGTGTACATCCGTCACCTCCAGCCCCACCGTGCGGCGCACCCGCGCCGTGGCGAACGCCTCGTCCGCGGCGCGGCGGGGACCCCAGTCCGGATGGAAGTCGATGAAGGACTCACCCGTCAGCTCGTCCCACGCGACGCCGTCCGCCGCCCGTGCGAACCGGTGCCCGGGAGCGCACAGGACGACCATGCGCTCCCGGGCCAGCGGGATCAGCTCGCCCCGCCACTCCGCGGCACTGACGGCCGCCGCGAACGCGACATCGAGCCGGCCGCCCGCCACCCCGTTCACCAGACTCGTCGTGCCCTCCTGGCGGAGCCGGATCTCCATCTGCGGGTGGGTCCGGTGGAAGGCCGCGAGCAGCTGCGGCACCCGGACACCGGCCACGCACTGTTCGACCCCGACCGTCAGTGTGCCGCGCAGCAGTCCGCGTACCGCATCGACGGCGTCCCGCGCCGCCCGGGCGCCCGCCAGCGTGCGTTCCGCCTCCACCAGCAGGGCGCGACCCGCCTCGGTCAGCCGCACCGTGCGTGTGGTCCGGCTGAACAGCGGCGTCTTCAACTCCTGTTCCAGGGAGCGGATGGAGGCGGACAGCCCGGACTGCGACACGGCGACGCGCTCGGCGGCACGGGTGAAGTGCTGCTCCTCGGCGACGGCGATGAAATGTTCGAGCTGGCGCAATTCCATGATTGAGAAACCTAGACGATGAATCCAACCTGAATCTCCTGTTGGACTGCTGGATCATTGTCGGGGAGCCTGAGGACCGCGCGTTTCCCCGCGTACCCGCCCTCCCCTCCCCGTGGAGCCCTGCATGTACATGCCGTCGCCCGATCGCTACCAGGCCATGCCGTACCGGCGCACCGGACGCAGCGGTCTGCGGCTCCCCGCTCTCTCGCTCGGCCTCTGGCACAACTTCGGGAGCGACCGGAGCGCGGAGACCCAGGGCCAGATCCTGCGCAGGGCGTTCGACCTCGGCATCACGCACTTCGACCTCGCCAACAACTACGGCCCGCCTCCCGGCGCCGCCGAGACCGCCATGGGACGCGCCTTGAGGACGGACTTCGCCCGGCTCCGGGACGAGATCGTGGTCTCCACCAAGGCGGGCTACCTGATGTGGGACGGGCCGTACGGGGAGTGGGGCTCCCGCAAGTACCTGCTCGGGTCGCTCGACCAGAGCCTCACCCGGCTCGGACTCGACTACGTCGACATCTTCTACTCCCACCGGCCCGACCCGGACACGCCGCTCGAAGAGACGATGGGGGCGCTGGACTCGGCGGTACGCCAGGGCAAGGCGCTCTACGTCGGTCTCTCCAACTATTCGCCGGAGCAGACCCGGGAGGCGGCCCGCATCCTCAAGGAGCTCGGCACGCCGCTGCTGATCCACCAGCCGCGCTACTCGATGCTGGACCGCTGGGTCGAGGACGGACTGCTCACGACGCTGGACGACCTGGGCGTCGGTTCCATCGCGTACTCGCCGCTGGAGCAGGGCATTCTCTCCGACCGCTATCTGAAGGGGATCCCGGCGGGCTCCCGTGCGGCGGGCAGCAGCCCCTTCCTGACGCCCGAGTCGGTGACCCCCGAGCTGGTGGCCCGACTGCGCGCGCTCGACCTGGTCGCCTCCGAGCGCGGGCAGACCCTGGCGCAGATGGCGCTGGCCTGGGTGCTGCGGGGCGGGCGTGTGACCTCCGCCGTAGTCGGGGCGAGCAGCGTCGCTCAGCTGGAGAACAGTGTCGAGGCGGTACGCAACCTGGAGTTCGGCGACGAGGAACTCGCCAGGATCGAGAAGCTGTTGAAGACCTCCTGAGGTTCCTCGTCGGACCCGGCCTCCGTCGTCGGCGCCCCGTCGTAGGGGGCGCCGACGACGGAGGCCGACCACTGGCGCCTTCCATGGTCGGCATGCGGGCGTGAGCCGTCTTCACCCGGACGGCCGAACGATGCCACACCACTGCACCCTTGGCCGCGCGCTACCGGCCGGGCCCGGAAACGCTGAGTGCGGTGACCTCTGACGGATCTGCGTCTGACGGGCAAGGTGGCCGTGGTCACCGGCGCCGGCAGGGCATCGGCCTTGCCGTGACCCGGGCGCTCGCGGAGGAAGGAGTGAAGGTGGTTGCGGCGGCCCTGACCGACTTCTGCAAGGCCCTGTCCAAGGAGGTCGGTCCGCGAGGGGTACGGGTCGACACGGTCAGCCCCGGGCCGGTCGAAACCGATCTCCGGCTGGGCCGGGACGGCGTGGCGGCCACGGTCGCAGCCTCGTCGGGCGCCTCGACGGAGGACGTCATCCAGGGGGCCGCGGCCCAGTCGGTGACGGGCCGGTTCACCCGCCCGGACGAAGTCGCGGACCTGGTCGTGCTGTTGGCGAGCGAGCGTACGGGCAACGTCACCGGATCCGACTTCGTCATCGACGGCGGGCTCATCACCGCGGTGTGACCCGAGGGACCCCCGCGTCGCCCACGGACGGGCCACGCCATGCCGGTTGCGGCCCGGGCACGGGACCCGGGCTGATGGAGGCACGGCACCCGGGTCCCCTCGCCGACCGGCCGTCCGACCGACCCCGCACTGGACTGGACCTCTGGAGCTGATAACACCTCTGGCCTGGGACTCCGCCGCCGCGTACGGTGTTGCCGCATGAAGATCTCCCTTCGCGAACGGCCGCTTCGGGAGCCTGTCGGGCGTTCCTCCGGGGCGGAGGCCGGCAACCGCTGTCACGGCCGGAGCGCATGCCTGCTGACCTGCGAGAGGACCGATACACCGTGAAGATCCTCATCAGTGCGGACATGGAAGGCGCCACGGGCGTGACCTGGCCGGCCGATGTGCTGCCCGGGACGCCGCAGTGGGAGCGCTGCCGATCGATGTTCACCTCCGATGTCAACGCGGCGGCCCTCGGCTTCTACGACGGAGGCGCCGACGAGGTGCTGATCAACGAGGCCCACTGGTCCATGCGCAATCTGCTGCTGGAGCGGCTCGACGAGCGGGTCCAGATGCTCACCGGGAGGCACAAGCCCCTCAGCATGGTGGAGGGCATCCAGCACGATGACGTCGACGCGATCGCCTTCGTCGGCTACCACACGGGAGCCGGTACGGAGGGCGTGCTCGCCCACACATACCTCGCCAACTCCATCACCGGCGTCTGGCTGAACCGGGTCCGCGCCAGCGAGGGGCTGCTCAACGCGCATGTCGCCGCGGAGTACGGCGTGCCCGTCGTCCTCGTCACCGGCGACGACCTGACCTGCGTGGACGCCGAAAGATACGCCCCCGCCGCCCGCAAGGTCGCGGTGAAGGACTATGTGTCGCGATACGCCGCGGTGTGCCGGACCCCCGCACGTACCGCGGCCGATATCCGCGCGGCCGCCAAGGAGGCCACCTCGCTCGCCGGACGCCTCGAGCCGGTACAGGGCGGCCCGTTCACGGTGGAGCTGGAGTTCGATGCCGAGCATCTGGCCGCGGCGGCCACCGTCGTTCCCGGCGTGGCGCCCAGTGGTGAGCGGCGCGTCGCCTACACCGGCGCGACGATGTACGAAAGTATTCGCACGTTCAAGGCGGTGACGACGATCGTGTCGTCCGCCGTGGAGGAACAGTATGGCTGAGGCGACCGCCCCCCAGGAATCCGTCGACGACCTGGCCCTCGACGAATCCGTGACGTTCACGTCCGAACTGATCCGGATCGACACGACCAACCGGGGCGGCGGCGACTGCCGGGAGCGCCCGGCCGCCGAGTACGTCGCCGAACGGCTGGCCGCGGCCGGACTGGAGCCCCAGCTGCTCGAACGCACCCCGGGCCGCACCAACGTGGTCGCCAGGATCGAGGGCACCGACCCGTCCGCCGACGCGCTCCTCGTCCACGGGCATCTCGACGTCGTGCCCGCCGAGGCCGACGACTGGACCGTGCACCCCTTCTCCGGGGAGGTCCGCGACGGTGTCGTCTGGGGCCGCGGCGCCATCGACATGAAGAACATGGACGCGATGGTCCTCGCCGTCGTCCGGGCCTGGGCCAGGGCCGGTGTCCGGCCCCGCCGTGACATCGTGATCGCGTACACCGCCGACGAGGAGGCCAGCGCGGAGGACGGCTCCGGCTTCCTCGCCGACCGGCACCCCGAACTCTTCGAAGGGTGCACGGAGGGCATCAGCGAATCCGGCGCCTTCACCTTCCACGCCGGACCGGGGATGCCGCTCTACCCCATCGCCGCGGGCGAGCGCGGCACCGGATGGCTGAAGCTCACCGCCCACGGCAAGGCCGGGCACGGCTCCAAGGTCAACAGGGCGAACGCGGTCACCGCGCTCGCCGCGGCCGTCGCCCGGATCGGCACGCACGAATGGCCGGTGCGGCTCACCCCGACCGTACGCGCCGCCCTCACCGAGATCGCCGCCCTGCACGGCATCCGCGCCGATGTCGACGCCCCCGGGTTCGACGTGGACGAACTGCTCGGAAAGCTCGGACCGGCCGCGGCCCTGGTCGAGCCGACCGTCAGGAACAGTTCCAACCCGACGATGCTCGAAGCCGGGTACAAGGTCAATGTGATCCCCGGCCATGCCCTCGCCTACATCGACGGCCGGACGGTGCCCGGTGGCGAGGACGAGTTCCACACCACCCTGGACCGGCTGACCGGACCGGACGTCGACTGGGAGTTCCACCACCGCGAGGTCGCTCTGCAGGCACCGGTCGACTCACCGACGTACGCGAAACTGCGGGCCGCCGTCGAACGCTTCGACCCGGACGGCCACGTCGTGCCGTACTGCATGTCGGGCGGCACGGACGCCAAGCAGTTCTCCCGGCTCGGCATCACCGGCTACGGCTTCTCACCGCTGAAGCTCCCGGTCGGCTTCGACTACCAGGCGCTCTTCCACGGCGTCGACGAACGCGTGCCCGTCGAGGCACTGCACTTCGGCGTCCGCGTACTCGACCACTATCTGCGCACGGCCTGACCCGCACGGGGGGATTGAACATGGTGTCCACAGGGGCCTACGGAACATGGCCGTCGCCGATCGACGCACGGCTGGCCGCCTCGCACGACGGCCGCCCGGAGTACGTCGGTGCGGTCGGCGACGAGGTGTGGTGGACGGAGCCGCGCCCGGCCGAGGCGGGCCGCCGCGCCCTGGTCCGCCGTCGGGCGGACGGGACCACCGAATCCGTGCTGCCCGTTCCGTGGAACGTCCGCAGCCGCGTCATCGAGTACGGCGGACTGCCCTGGGCCGGGGCCGGGCGTGCCGACGCCGGACCGCTGATCGTCTTCGTGAACTTCACCGACCAGCGGCTGTACGCGTACGCGCCGGACGGGCCCGACGAGCCATGGCCGCTCACCCCGGTGTCGGCCGTCGGCGACGGACTGCGCTGGGTCGACCCGCAGCTGCACCTCGACCGGGGAGAGCGGGGCGAAGTGTGGTGCGTCCTGGAGGAGTTCACCGGCGAGGCACCCACCGATGTGCGCCGGGTGATCGCCGCCGTACCGCTGGACGGATCGGCGGCCGACGACCGCGGCGCGGTACGCGAACTCTCCGACGGCCGGCACCGCTTCGTGACCGGGCCGAAGCTGTCGCCCGACGGGCGGCGTGTGGCGTGGATCGCCTGGGACCATCCGCGGATGCCGTGGGACGGCACCGAGGTGATGCTCGCCGACGTCACCGACGACGGTACGTTCCGCAGCGCCTGGAGCTTCGGCGGTGGACCCGGGGAATCGGTGCCGCAGATCGAATGGACCACCGACGGACAGCTCCTGTTCGCGAGCGACCGCAGCGGCTGGTGGAACCTGTACCGCGCCGATCCGCACCGGGGCACGGTGGCGCTCTGCGCACGGGAACAGGAGTTCGCCGGGCCGCTCTGGAAGATCGGGCTCAGCTGGTTCCGTCCGCTGGAGAACGGACTGATCGCCACCATCCACGGCAAGGGCACCACCACCCTCGGCATCCTCGACCCGGAGACCGGCGAACTCGCCGACACCGCCGGTCCCTGGACCCAGTGGGCCGAGACACTCGCCGTTCACGGCAGCCGGGTCGTCGGCGTCGCCGCGGGCCCGCAGAGCGCATACGAGGTCGTGGAGTTGGACACCGCGACGGGCCGCACCCGGATCATCGGCGCGCAGCACCGCGACGATGTCGATCCCGCCTATTACCCCGAACCTCGACAGCGCACCTTCACCGGGCCCGACGGCCGCGACATCCACGCCCACATCTACCCGCCGCGCAACCCTGAACGGGGCGACCCGGAAGGCGAGTTGCCGCCCTATGTGGTGTGGGCGCACGGTGGCCCCACCGGGCATGCCGCGCTCGTCCTCGACCTGGAGATCGCCTACTTCACCTCGCGCGGCATCGGCGTCGCCGAGGTCAATTACGGCGGCTCCACCGGTTACGGCAGGGCCTACCGCAACCGGCTGCGCGAACAGTGGGGCATCGTCGACGTGGAGGACTGCGCCGCCGTAGCCCGGGCGCTGGCAGCCGAGGGAACGGCCGACCCGGACCGGCTCGCCATCCGCGGCGGCAGCGCCGGCGGCTGGACCACCGCCGCCTCGCTGACCAGCACCGACGTGTACGCCTGCGGCACTGTCATCTATCCCATCCTCGACCTGACCGGCTGGGGCACCGACGAGACCCATGACTTCGAGTCGCAGTACCTGGAGTCCCTGATCGGTCCGCTCGCCGAGGTCCCGGACCGCTACCGCGCGCGGTCGCCGATCAACCGCACCGACCGGCTGACCACTCCGTTCCTGCTGCTCCAGGGGCTGGACGACGTGATCTGCCCACCGGTCCAGTGCGAGCGGTTCCTGACCGCCGTCGAAGGGCGCGGCATCCCGCACGCGTATCTCACGTTCGAGGGGGAGGGCCATGGATTCCGGCGTGCCGACACCATGATCGCCGCACTGGAGGCCGAACTCTCCCTCTACGCCCAGACCTTCGGCATCGACCGCCCCGACGTGCCACAACTGGAGCTGAAGAAGTGACGCTGACTCCTCTGACCCGCGCCGCCCGTCTGCGACCGGGTGCCAGGGTCGCCGTCGTGTCGCCCAGCGGTCCGGTGCCGGACGACCGCCTGGAGGCGGGCCTGGACGTGCTGCGCGGCTGGGGCCTGGAGCCTGTCGAGATGCCCCATGTCCGCGATCTTCACCCGGAGTTGGGCTACCTCGCCGGTACGGACGTGGCGCGTGCCCGCGACCTCGAACAGGCGTGGTGCGACCCGTCGTTCGATGCGGTGCTGTGCGCCCGCGGCGGGTACGGGGCGCACCGCATGGTCGACCTGGTCGACTGGGCGGCGATGCGCGCGGCCGGACCCAAGGCGTTCGTCGGCTACAGCGACATCACCGTGCTCCATGAGGCGTTCGCCCAGCGCATGGGGCTCGCGACGCTGCACGGCCCGATGGTCGCCGCGGAGACCTTCCTCAAGGACCCGGACACCCAGGAGTCGCTGCGGGCCACCCTGTTCGAGCCGGAGTCGGTGCGGACCCTCGGCCTTCGGACGGCCGGGGTGCTGGCGCCCGGCCGGGCCCGTGGCATCACGTACGGCGGCTGTGTGAGCCTCCTCGCCGCCGACATCGGCACTCCGTACGCCCGGACGTCCGCCCGGGGCGGACTGCTGATGATCGAGGACACGACGGAGGATCCGTACCGCCTCGACCGCATCTTCACCCAACTCCTGAGGGCCGGGGCGCTGTCCGGGGTGTCCGGGGTCGCCTGCGGTTCCTGGCAGGGCTGCGAACCGTACGAGGAGGTGCGTGCGGTCCTGGCCGACCGGCTCGGCGGGCTGGGCGTGCCCGTTGTCGAGGAACTGGGCTTCGGCCACGGCCCGACGGCGCTGACGATTCCGTTCGGCGTGCCCGCGGTGCTGGACGCGCCGGCGGACGGCGGCCCCGGCACGCTCACCGTCGAGGTGCCCGCGCTGATCTGAACGCACTCCGAAGTCGTCAGCAGCCCGCCGGACACCGGTGTGCTGGAGCTGCCGGTTGTCGCAGGACGGGTGAACTGATCCGGAGCGGACCGTCACCTGTACGGCCGCACGCCACCACCCCCCGGAAGCGGGATGGGGGCATCCTGGAGTCGGGGGGTGGTGGCGCATCAGGACCAGGGAAGGGGCCCAGCCATGAGCCCGAAGGACGTATCGAGCGGCGGCAAGGGCGGCGTCGGACCGTTCTCACCGTCCCGCATCGTTGTCCTCGTCATCGCGGTCCTGTCGATCGTCTTCATCGCCGAGAACACCGGCGAGGTCACCATCCGTCTGCTGATCCCGCTGGTGACGCTGCCCCTGTACGTGGCGCTGATCGCGATGTTCGTGGCCGGCATGGTGTGCGGCGGCTATCTGTTCCGCCGTCGCCCCAAGTGAGCCCGGCGCGCTGTCTACGCTGTCCGGATGTCTGACAACGTCTACCTGGCGGAGGGCCCGCGCGTGGGGATCCGCCCCTTCACCCCCGCCGACGCCGAGGAGTTCACCAGCCGGGCCAAGGAGAGCGGCGGCCTGCACCGCCCGTGGCTGTTCCCGCCCGACGACCCGCGTGCGTACGCCGCTTACGCGGGCCGGCTGATCGAGGACCCCGCAAAGGCGGGCTTCCTCCTCTGCGAACGCACAGCCGTCGACGATGGGAACGGGACCGCGGCCGGAAGCGGCCCCATCGCAGGCTTCATCAACATCAACAACATCGTCGGCGGCGCCTTCCGCTGCGGCGCGCTGGGATACGGAGCGTTCGCCCATGCGGCCGGGCGCGGCCTGATGAGCGAGGGCCTCGACCTGGTCCTGCGGTACGCCTTCGGCCCGCTCGCCCTGCACCGCCTGGAAGCGAACATCCAACCCGGCAACAAGGGCTCGATCGCCCTGGTGCGCCGGGCCGGCTTCCGCCTCGAAGGCCTCTCCCCGGACTTCCTCCTCATCGACGGGGCGTGGCGGGACCACGAACGGTGGGCGATCACGTCGGAGATGCTCGCCCCAGGTCCTTGAGCCGGAAGAAGGGCCCCAGGGGGTGTCCCGTCCGCCGGACACGCCTCAGGCAGGCACGGCTCCCCCGAGCGCCGCGGACACCACGGCGCCGGGCTCCGGACCGGCCTGCACGACCGCGGCTCCGTCAGGCCCCCAGACACCGGAACCGCCGGACGTCTCCGGATACGTACCGCTGGCCCCCGCCGAGGTGGCCAGCACCACCCACACCCCGTGAGCGAGCGCCCGCTCCCTCATGTGCCCGTCGCGCCGGGCCGCCGACTCGGGACCCGCGCCGTAGAGCGTGCCGGCCACATACGCGTCGATGCCCAGCGCGGCGGTCTCGGCGGCGTGTTCCGGGACGGCCGCGTCGTAACACACCGCAAGGCCCAGCCGCACGCCGTCGATCACCAGGACCTGCGGCTTCTCGCCCGGAGCGAAGCGATCGAACTCCTCGCCGTGCAGCCACATCTTCCGGTAGACGACCCGCGCGCCCTCTTCCGTGACGGCCAGCACGGCGATGTACTCACGCCCGTCCGCCTCGCGTACCGGTGCCCCGACCAGAGCCGTCGCTCCGGTGGTGCGGCACGCGGAGACGATCGGCCGGAGTCGGGCGTCGTCGGGCGAGACGGCCGGGGCAGCGAGGTCGTAGCCCGTCAGTGACAGCTCCGGGAAGACGATCAGCCGAGTCTTCGCGACCCTGATCACCTCGGCATGGGCTGCGGCGTTCGCGGCAACGTCGAGATGCTCGCAGACGGGCTGGGCGACGGCGACGGTGAGTGGTGCGGGCATGTGCTGCTCCGAATCGGTCGGCTGCTCGGGCGGCGGAGCTGTCCCGAGGTGGCCGCCCCTCGACATACTCGCAGCTCACCGGCGGTCGCATCGCGCCCGGGGGCCGGGCCGGTGTCGAGAGGACCGGGAGACGCTGCTGGGCACGGAACGCAGTGGGAAGCGCTGTGGCCGGTCCGGTTCACGGGGCTCCGGGGGTGCGGCGTACGCCCGTCACCCGGGCCGACGGATCATGGCGGGGGCTGCCGCTGGTCTTCCACGAGACCGCGGCGTCGGCCCGGCCCGCCTCACGGGGCTGTCGGCGGGCGCCCGCGCTCGTGTTCGGTGCTCCGGTACGTGAGCAGGTCGCCCGGCTGGCAGTCGAGGACCTCGCAGATGCGGGTCAGCGTGGTGAAGCGGATCGCGCGGGCCCGGCCGTTCTTCAGGATGGACAGGTTCACGTTGGTCACCCCGACCCGGGACGCGAGTTCCGCAAGGGTCATGCCGCGCTTGCTGAGCATGCGGTCGAGATGGACCTCGATCGCGTGGCTGTCGTGGTCGTCCGGCGCCATCACACCGTTCCTTCCAGATCCTCCCGCATGTCCGCCCCGGCGCGCATGATGCGAGCGAACGTGAGGATGCCCAGGGCTGTGAAGACGAGTGCGTAGGGCGCCTGCCAGTTCTCCCCCCAGCTGTCCGCGTTGAAGGTGTAGTCCTGGGCCAGGGTCGCCAGTAGCGCCGCGTGCGCGGCGGCTTCCACCACCTCTGCGACCAGGCAGCCAACCAGCAGCCACCAGCCTGCGAGCCGCAGGTGCTTCGCCGTCCGTACGGTGAAGACGCCCTGGCGGGACGCGCCGTGTATCAAGCGGTTGAGCAGGAACAGGATGCCCAGGACCAGCAGCCACGAGGGGAAGCCGCCGAGGAAGTCGAACAGCCGCTGGGCACTGTCGGGGTGATCAGTGCAGTACGACGGGCGGGCCATGACCTCGGCCCCTGCATGGGGTCGGAACAGGCGGCTGAACCCGTCCCCGCTGAAATCCGAGCGGGACTCGGCACACACGTACCGACCGCCCCACATCTGGCTCAGCTTGGTGCCGGTCAGGAGTGCCAGGGTGCCGGCGATGAGGACCGCGAGAAACAGTCGGTAGACGCCCCGGACCACGGTGGCGACCGGCTCCAGCAGCCTGGCCTCGGCGCGGTCGTCATGTGACGGCGGCCCGTCCGGCAGCTCGGCTCCGTTGGATCTCTCTACCTCAGCGGACATCAGCAACCGCCCCCATATCGAATATCGATGTTATCGAAGAACGATAAGAGTAACCGCGCCGGTGGTCAACACGTCTGAGTACCCGTCAACGCCCCGCCACTCCTTTCCCGTACCTCTCTCCGACGTGGGCGGGGTGCTCACGCCGGATCGCCGCGCGTACCAAGGAGCGCTGCTCAATTCGATGTTCGCGTGGATGAGTGATCGTTCAGAATGTGGGCATGGAGTTCTTCTGCTACCATCGCGATCGGCCCGACTCCGTGGCGTTGCGCAACGAGCTGCTGGAACAGCACTGGTCCTACATGGATCGGTACGACAAGGAGATGATCGCCCGCGGCCCGACCCTCACCGGCGACGGTGACGCGCCCACCGGCAGCGTGCACATCGTCGACTTGCCGGATCCCGCCGCCGCCCGCGCGTTCGCCTTCGACGAGCCCGGCTACCAGGCCGGTGTGTACCGGGATGTGCTGCTGCGCCGATGGCGCAACATGTTGGGGCGCACCATGTGGGACTTCCCCGGTGGCCGCGCCGGTGGAAACCGGTACCTGGTGCTCGGCCTCGGCATGGGGCAGGCCGTCGACCTCGTCGTGCCGCCCGACCGGGACGAGTTGATCGCGTACGGGCCGCTGCTGTCCGACGACGGCACCACCTGGCTCGGTACGGCGGCGCTGGTCCGGGCGCCGGACCCGGACACGGCACGTGCCGTCCTGGCCCCGGACCGGTATGCCGACATCGAGGTCCACAACTGGCAGTTCGGCGGCCGACCTTGATGAACGGACGGCGTCCGGACAGCACTGAAGTGCCGAGCTGACCAAGCCGCGGACGAGGGAGCGCCGTCGGTGGCCGACGCCGCCGACAGCGTCAGCCTGCGGCGGGGCCGACGCGGGTGCTTTGGGCATGGGCCGGTCTCGCGGACGGGGCCACTGCATCCGAAAACGGTGACACGCGGGTCAGGGACGTTGATCGCGAGTGAGCCCGCAGCGCGCTTCAGCCCAGGGTGACTCGATAGACGGTCGACTCTCACTGCGCGGCTCTTCTGCAGCCCGCAACGAGATTGCCTCTCTGTTTCTCTGCCGTTGCTCCATGCGGGTGGTGTGGGCCTCGGGGCGTCACCGTCGAAGAGGGAGGGTGCCAGGTCGGACGTCACGGGCTCGGGCTTGGCCGTCGGCTGCTGACCTGCGGGTTCGAGGAGATTTCTGTTCAAGATGCTGGACGGGGCAGGTGCTATTAACGTGATGGTTGTGAGAGTTGCAACCGGGGCGCGCCCCTGGGCGGCAAGGTTCCCCAAGGGTGGGAGCCGATCATCCCGCGAGACGTGCTTCCGCTTCGCGCTGTGACCTCTGCGAACCGCGCCGCATGTTCCGCGTGCGCTGTGCCCGTCCACCCTTCGATCTTCAGTGGTGGAAGGAAAGGTAAAGACTCATGCGAGCACCTCATCTCAAGCGTTCTCTCGCTGTAGTAGCCGCCAGTGTGATGCTGGCTGGTGGCGCCGCTGTCGGGGCGGCGGGTACGGCCACGGCGGCTCCTGCCCACGAGACCTCCGTGGCCAGCAATTCCTACGACTGGTGCGGTTGGTGGAACAACTGCTACGGGTACGGGTACGGGTACGACAACGGGTACGGGTACGGGTACGACAACGGCTATGGCTACGGCCCCGTAGCCATCGTCCTGGTGACCACACCTGGCATCTACGGCGGCTACGGCGGCTACTGAGCCAACTTCGGGAAAGGTGGATTGGACGGTCCTCTCGAACGAGGGGGCCGTTTTCATGGGGGCATGGGTGGCGTGGCGGCATGCGCGGACGGTCCACCATCAGCGGATGGTCCCGGTTCGGGCGTACCGGCCCGGGGTGATGCCCACGACCCGCTTGAAGTGCCGCGTGAGGTGGGACTGGTCGTAGAAGCCGACGGCGGTCGCCACCTCGCCCGCCGGCTGTCCGTCGAGCAGCAGACGGCGGGCCAGGTCGACGCGACGGGACATCACGTACTGGTGAGGGGCGATGCCGAAGGCGCCGCTGAAGGCTCGTACGAGATGCGTGGGGTGGGCGTGTACCAGGCGCGCGGCCTCTTCCAGGGTGATGCCTTCGAGCAGGCGCTCGTCGAGAAGGTCACGCAGGCTCCGGGCGATGTCGCGGTCGGGGCCCGCGCTACCGAGGGCCGGCCCGGGGCGCAGGTGCGTGCGCAGTCGCTCGCCGATGAAGGCCAGACGGCTCTCCGCCTCGAACTCGTCCCCCCGGTTCGCGAGAGTGGTATGAAGCTGTCCGACGCGTCTGCGCAGCACGGGATCGGTGAGGTCCGGACCGTCCACCGCCGGCCCGATGAGGCTCTCGTCCAGTTGTGTCGTGTCGAGGTAGACCACGCGCTTGCGAAAGCCGTGAGGGGTGGCCGGTGAGCCGTTGTGCGGGATCTGTGGCGGGAGCAGACTCACGGTGTCGCTCGGGGTGCCGCGCTCGTAGCGGTCCAGATCGTAGCGGACCGCGCCGTCATCGACGATCAGCAACGTCCAGGCATCGTGGACGTGCATGGGGTACGCGTGCTCGGTGAAGTGTGCGTGGAAAACCTCCACGACGCCCGCGACTGGGGGGCGCCAAGCGGAGATCTCCTGCCGGGGCGTCACGCAAAGAACGTACAAGACGGAGAGGGCGCGGACCCTGGAGTCTCGAAGCATGAGAACCGACGAGAAGACCGAGGCCGGAACCGGGGTTGAGACCGGTGCGGGCAATGAAGATGTGCCTGTCCGCTTCGACACCAAGATCGCTGTCCTGTTGCGGGAGGATCTTGAGTCCTGGCAGCGGCTGAATGTGACCGCCTTCCTGCTCAGCGGGCTCGGCACGGCGTCACCCGAGGTGATCGGCGAGCCGTACACGGACGCCGACGACACTGCGTACCTGCCGATGTTCCGCCAGCCCGTGCTGGTCTTCGAAGGAACGAAGGAGATGCTGACCGCTGCGCACGGCCGTGTGCTGTCGCGCTCGCTGCCGAGAGCCGTGTTCACCTCGGATCTGTTCAGCACGGGCAACGACCGGGACAACCGGGCAGCGGTACGGGCCGTGGGAAGGGACCAGCTCGATCTGGTGGGGATGGCCGTCTACGGGCCGCGCAACGCGGTGGACAAGGCCCTCAAGGGCGCGCGAATGCACCCCTGAGCGACTTCGCATCCCGGCGATCCCGATCATCGGGACCCGGGCGGTCGAACGCCTTCCGAAGAGCGCGCTACACGCCCCGCACAGGACGACACGGCCACCAAGGGGATCACCGTCGAGGTCGCCGATCTCGGCGAGGTCGCCTTCGAGGAGGACTGTGCGCCGGCGTGGCAGGACCGGGCGCAGCAGGAGGACGCGGCGCTCTGGGTGAGCACGACGACGGGTGCACTGCTCAGCGGGGCAGCGTCACCAGGCCCGTCTCGTACGCGAGGATGACCAGCTGCACGCGGTCGCGGGCGTCGAGCTTGGAGAGCAGCCGCGTCACGTACGTCTTGACGGTGGCCACGCTGATGACCAGCTCGGCGGCGATCTCGGTGTTGGACAGGCCGCGCCCGACGAGGGTGAGGATCTCCCGTTCTCGGTCGGTGATGCCGCCGAGCTGCCGCGCCGCGGGGACGGGGGCGGGCTCGCGCCGTCCGGCGAACTCGGCGATCAGCCGGCGGGTGACGCTCGGCGCGATCAAGGCGTCCCCGGCGGCGACCACCCTGATCGCGGCGAGGATGTCGTCCAGTGCCATGTCCTTGACGAGGAAACCGGACGCACCCGCGCGCAGTGCGGCGTAGACGTAATCGTCGTCGTCGAAGGTGGTGAGCACCACGACACGCGCATCCCCCGAGCCCGCGGTGACCAGACGGGTGGCCTCGATGCCGTCCATGCCCGGCATGCGGATGTCCATCACCACCACGTCGGGGTCCAGCTCCTCTGCCAGCCGGACCGCCTCGGCGCCGGTTGCGGCCTCCCCGACGACCTCGACGTCCGGCGTTTCGGAGATGACCATCTCCAGGGCGGCCCGGACCAGCGGTTGGTCGTCGGCCAGCACGACGCGGACGGTCATCATGCTCCTCCCGCCACGGGCAGCCGGGCCGACACCTGGAAGCCGCCGTCGGCCCGGGGGGCGGCGTGGAACTCCCCGTGCAGCAGGGCGACCCGCTCGCGCAGTCCCGCGAGGCCGTAACCGCTGCCCGGGATGCTGCTGTGGCCACTGCCCCGGTCGGTGACCTCGATGGCCACCTCGTCCGCATTCCGGCAGTCGATGGACACCTGGCAGGAGCGGGCGCCGGCGTGACGCAACACGTTGGTGACGGACTCCTGGATGATGCGGAAGGCCGCCAGGTCGATCTCCGGCAGAAGCGGGGGCCGCTCGCCGTGCCACCGGACATCGACCCGCACACCGGCGGCCGTCGTCGCGGCGGTCAGCCGGTCGAGGTCGGCCAGGCCCGACATGTGGTGCGGCGCGGTCACCTCCGATCCTGCTTCCTGATCGGCCCGGCGCAGGGCGCCGAGCATGCGGCGCAGCCCCGCCAGCGTCTCCCGCCCGGCGGCCTCGATCTCGGCCAACGCGTCGCGCGCCCGGTCCGGCCGGCTGTCGATGACCCGCCGCGCCGCACCGGCCTGCAGGGCGACGATACCGATGCTGTGCGCCACCGTGTCGTGCATCTCGCGCGCAATCCGCAGCCGTTCTGCGGTGACCGCCTGCGCGGCTGTCCGAGCGCCCAACGTCTCGGCGTGCTCCCGGGACTGACGCATCGAGCGGCCCACCAGCCAGGCGATGACGACCACCAGGAGGCCACCGTCCGAGGCACCGATGGTGGTGCCGGTGAGAAACAGCCCGCCGCCCATCTCGGACAGCAGGGCCAGATGGCCGAACAGGACGCCGACCACCATGGCTGCGGCGGCGCGCGACGTCCGGCGCGGGCAGGTGGCCGTGACCAGGCAGAGGGCGACAGCGACCGCCGGCAGAGCGGTCGGCGGGAGCTGCACGTTCGAGCGCCACGCTTCCGTCTCCGCGACAGTGGCGGCGATCAGCAGACCGGTCGCCACCAGAGGCCGACGGCGCAGCAGAGCGGCGGCGGTGAACGCGACGAGCGTGGCGAGCGTGATGGTCACCCAGTCCCGGTGCTGCGGGAGGAGGCCCGTGTCGGAGGAGGTGACCGGCCGGTGGTCGGGTCGTGCGCCGAGCACGACGGAGGGGTACGCCACCGAAACGCACCAGGCCAGGGCCGTCCACGCGCCCGGTGACACGCGCTTCAGCAGGGGCGGCTTCACGGACATGCGGTGAGCGTAACCAGGCGCTCGCCTTCGGGCATCGGACCAGGGGTGTACAACCAGGGTTGACGGATGCCGCGACCGAGTGTCAGTTCTGGTTTGATGCCCGCCGGGCCCCTCCGCGGCACCGTTGGCCACGTGATCGAAGTCAACGAACTGACGAAGCGTTACGGCCGCACCACTGCGGTCGACAGCCTCACCTTTACTGTCCGCCCGGGCCATGTCACCGGGTTCCTCGGCCCGAACGGCGCCGGCAAGAGCACCACCCTGCGCATGGTTCTGGGGCTCAACGACCCCACCAGCGGCACCACCACGGTCGACGGCCGCCCGTTGCGGGACCGCTCGCGCGGCCTGCGCCACGTCGGCGCGCTGCTCGATGCGAGCGATGTCCACGGCGGACGCAGCGGCCGCGCCCACCTGCACGCCCTGGCCCGCAGCAACGCCATCCCGCGCAGCCGGGTGGAGGAGGTGCTGCACGAGGTCGGGCTGGCCGACGCGGCCGGCCGGCGGATCGGCGGGTACTCGCTCGGTATGAAGCAGCGGCTCGGCATCGCGACCGCGCTGCTCGGCGATCCGCCGGTGCTGCTGTTCGACGAGCCGCTCAACGGGCTGGACCCGGAGGGAGTGCTGTGGGTGCGAGGCATTTTCCGCCGCCTCGCGGCCGAGGGCCGGACGGTGTTCGTCTCCAGCCACCTGATGAGCGAGATGGAGAACACCGCGGACCAGTTGATCGTCATCGGTCGCGGCAAGCTGATCGCCGCGGAGAGCGTGGCGGAGTTCGCCGCCCGTGCCACTCGGGTGAGCGTCACCGTCCGTACGTCCGAACCCGCCACGCTGACCGGCGCGTTGACCGCCGCGGGCGCCGTCGTGCACCCCGGCGACGACGGCACGCTCACCGTGACCGGTACCGACGCGGCCCGGATCGGTGAACTCGCCCTCGAACACCGGATCCTGCTGAAGGAGTTGACCCCCCGCACCGCCTCCCTGGAGGAGGCGTTCATGGAACTCACCGCCGACAGCGTCGAATACCTCGCAGGAGAGCACCGATGACCACCCTGACCCTTGCCCCGGACGCACCCCGGACCGCCACCGAGCTCCGGGGCCGGTTCCATGACCTGTTCGCCGCCGAGTGGATCAAACTCTGGTCGCTGCGCTCCACTCCATGGGTGCTCGGCCTCAGCGCCCTGACCATCATCGGCGCCAACCTCAATTCCGCGAAATACACCTACGACCACTTCACCGCCGGCGACACCGCGTCCAGGTACGTGCAGACAGCGCTGAACGCCTCGTTCACCATGATCGCCGCCGACATCCTGATGCTCGTCGCGAGCAGTGTCGGCGCCATCGTGATCGTCAGCGAGTACGCCACCGGGATGGTCCGCACCACTGTCGCGGCCGTCCCCGACCGCCGCGCGGTGCTGGCAGCCAAGGCGTGCGTGCTGACGGCGGTCATGTTCGGATACGGCATCCTCGTCGCCGGGACGTCGTTCGGCCTCAGCCAGGCGATCCTGTCCGGACGGCACATCGGCCTTTCGATCACCCACCCCGGCGCCCTGCGGTTCATCGCGGCCGCCGCCCTGTTCGCCCCGGTCTGCGCCCTCATCGGCATGGGCATGGGCGTCCTGATCCGGCACAGCGCGGCCACCGTGGTCGGCACGGTGCTGGTGCTCTTCTTCCTCCCCTCGTTCTTCAACGAGAGCCACCGCTGGTCGGCCGACGTCTTGCACGCCATGCCGCTCACCGCCTGGCGACGCCTGGCCCAGGTCGATATGACGAACGTCTTCGTCTCGCACTACCCGGCGACGCTCGGCGGAGCGTGGATCACCTTCGCGGCCTGGCCTCTCGTGTCGGTGGTGATCGCAACGATCGCCGTGCACCGCCGAGACCTGTGAGACCCGCACCCGTCACACCCGGGAGGGCCCGCATCGGCGGCCACAGACGGGACCGCCCCGGCCGCATGTGCGGCCGGGGCGGAACGGTCACCGCGGGTTTCGCGGGGACCGGCGACTGCCGAGGGTCGGTGCCCCTCCCGGCAAGCTTTGCCCCGTCGGGCAAGCATTGCCGGTCACGGCACTAGCCCAGGGAGGCGATGGCCTCGTTGAACGTCGCCGACGGGCGCATGACGGCCGACGCCTTGGCGGCGTCCGGACGGTAGTAGCCGCCGATGTCGACCGGCGAGCCCTGCACCGCGATGAGCTCGTCGACGATCGTCTGCTCCTGCTCGGTCAGCGTCTTGGCGAGACCGGCGAACGCCTCCGCGAGCTGCGCGTCGGCGGTCTGCTTCGCCAGCTCCTGGGCCCAGTACATGGCCAGGTAGAAGTGGCTGCCGCGGTTGTCGATGCCGCCCAGCTTGCGGCTCGGCGACTTGTCCTCGTTGAGGAAGGTGCCGGTGGCGCGGTCGAGGGTGTCGGCGAGCACCTGGGCGCGCGCGTTGCCCGTCTTCTGCGCCAGGTGCTCGAAGCTGACCGCGAGCGCGAGGAACTCGCCCAGGCTGTCCCAGCGCAGGTAGTTCTCCTTGACCAGCTGCTGGACGTGCTTGGGAGCGGAGCCACCGGCGCCGGTCTCGAACAGGCCGCCACCGTTCATCAGCGGGACGACCGAGAGCATCTTGGCGCTCGTGCCGAGCTCCAGGATCGGGAAGAGGTCGGTCAGGTAGTCACGCAGCACGTTGCCGGTGACCGAGATCGTGTCCTCGCCCCGACGGATGCGCTCCAGCGAGAACGCGGTCGCCTCGACCGGCGACAGGATCTCGATCTGCAGACCCTCGGTGTCGTGGTCGGCGAGGTACGTCCTGACCTTGGCGATGAGCGTCGCGTCGTGCGCGCGGCCCTCGTCCAGCCAGAACACGGCCGGGGTGCCGGTCGCGCGGGCGCGGGTGACGGCGAGCTTGACCCAGTCCTGGATCGGCAGGTCCTTGGTCTGGCACATGCGGAAGATGTCACCGGCGGCGACCGTCTGCTCCAGCACCACGTTGCCCGAACCGTCGACGACGCGGACCGTGCCCGGGGCGGCGATCTCGAAGGTCTTGTCGTGGCTGCCGTACTCCTCGGCCTTCTGCGCCATCAGACCGACGTTCGGCACCGAGCCCATCGTCGACGGGTCGAACGCGCCGTGCGCCCGGCAGTCGTCGATGACGGCCTGGTAGACGCCCGAATAGCTGCTGTCCGGAAGGACGGCCAGGGTGTCGGCCTCCTTGCCGTCCGGGCCCCACATGTGGCCGGAGGTGCGGATCATGGCGGGCATGGACGCGTCGACGATGACATCGCTCGGCACGTGCAGGTTGGTGATGCCGCGGTCGGAGTCGACCATCGCCAGGGCGGGACCCTCGGCGAGCTCGGCCTCGAAGGACGCCTTGATCTCGGCGCCCAGGTGGGGCACGCCGTCCAGGCCGTTCAGGATTGTGCCGAGGCCGTCGTTCGGCGACAGACCGGCGGCGATCAGCGCCTGGCCGTACTTCGCGAACGTCTTCGGGAAGAAGGCGCGCACCACGTGACCGAAGACGATCGGGTCGGAGACCTTCATCATCGTGGCCTTCAGGTGTACGGAGAAGAGCACACCCTCGGCCTTGGCGCGGGCGATCTGCGCCTCGAGGAACTCGCGCAGGGCCGCCGCCCGCATCACGGACGCGTCGACGACCTCGCCCGCGAGCACGGGTACCGACTCGCGCAGGACGGTGGTGGTGCCGTCGTCACCGGCGAGCTCGATCCGCAGGGAGCCGGGCTCGGCAATGACGGCGGACTTCTCGGTGGAGCGGAAGTCGTCGGCGTTCATCGTCGCGACGTTCGTCTTCGAGTCGGCCGTCCAGGCGCCCATGCGGTGCGGGTGCGTCTTGGCGTAGTTCTTCACCGACGCGGGGGCACGGCGGTCGGAGTTGCCCTCGCGCAGGACCGGGTTGACCGCGCTGCCCTTGATCTTGTCGTAGCGCGCGCGGACGTCCTTCTCCTCGTCCGTCTGCGGGTCGTCCGGGTAGTCGGGCAGCGCGTAGCCCTGCTGCTGCAGCTCGGCGATGGCCGCCTTCATCTGCGGGATCGACGCCGAGACGTTCGGCAGCTTGATGATGTTCGCGCTGGGCGTCTTGGCCAGCTCACCGAGCTCGGCGAGAGCGTCATCGATGCGCTGGTTCTCGTCGAGGTGCTCCGGGAAGCCGGCAACGATCCGCCCGGCCAGGGAGATGTCGCGGTTCTCCACGGTGACCCCGGCCGTCGAGGCGTACGCCTCGATCACAGGCAAGAACGAATACGTCGCCAGGGCCGGGGCCTCGTCGGTGTGCGTATAGATGATGGTCGAGTCAGTCACCGGGTGCTCCGCTCCACGTCTGCAACATTGCTTGATATCAAGATATCCCGTGACCGCCGCCTGTTCGACAGGGCCCTGCCGACCGGACGGCGGTCCGTGAAGATCATCCGTGGGCGGATCCGGGCAGTGGCCCGACCGTCAGAGCGCCCACACTCCCTTGGCCAGGGTGGTGATCCCACCGCCGAGTGCGAGCAGCAGGACCAGCAGTCGGGCCCGCTTCTCCGGCACCCGCTCGGTGAGCGCCTTCCCGATCAGAGCGCCTGCCGCCAGGCCGACGGTGATCAGGAGCCAGAGGGGAGCGCTGAGCTGCGGAACGCCGTTGGCGGCGACGGAGAACGCGTTCACCACCACCCCGTAGAACTGGGCGTTCGGCACGAATTCCCGCACTGTCCAACCCGCATTCACGGCATACAAGGAGACCGCCGGGCCGCCGACGCCCGCCGACGAGTTCATGAACCCGCCCACGGCACCCGCGGCCACCGCCCCTCCGGGCCCGCGCAGGGCGGGCATCCGGACACCCCCCATCACCAGCAGCACGGCCCCGCTCACCGGCGCCCCCATGCCGGCCAGCAACACCGGCTCCGGCAACCGGGCCGCCACCCAGCTCCCGGCCGGCACCGTGCACGCCGCCGCCACGACCAGGGGCACCATCGCGGCCGGGCGTACCTGCCGTCAGCCGCCCGCGAGCCCGACCAGGCTGATCGCACCGGCCGCGCAGTTCGCGAGCACCACGCCCTCGGCCGGGCCCAGCACCAGCACCAGGGCGGGCACGGCTATGAGCGCGAACCCCATCCCCGTGAGCCATTGCACCGAGGCGCCGATCAGCACGATGCCGCTCAGCAACAGCTCGGCCGTCCCACCGCTCGTCACGCACCGGATCCTGCCAGGTGTGCCGCGTCAGCTCATAGAGTTCCGACGCGCCGACGATCAGCGGCGGGGATTCGGGCGGCCGACCCGGCGGCCGAGACCCCGCAGCCCTCGGCGGGGGCGGGCCCGACGCGGCCGGCGGTTCCCCGCGCCGGGCCGGCTTCCTTCGTCGGGGTTCCGCCGCCAGTGATCGCCGGGCGACAGGATCGGCGCCTTCCGTTCGGCCTGCGCCCGGATCTCGTGGTGCGCCTCGTGAGCAGTCACCCGGAACGCCTCGTCGTAGGAGGCCAGGGCTGCGGTGATCGCAGCGCCTGCGGTACCGCGGCGACGGACGTGGAATGCCAGCCAGGTGAAGAAGCCCATGATCGCGGCGAGGCCGCCGACGACCGCGAGGAGCGGCAGGAACACGTCCATGGGTCCGAGGCTATCCGGACTTCCGTGAAAGCACCGGTGCCCCGAAGGCTGCCGGGGCACCGGTGAATCGGGCGCGGGCGGGACGAGCGCCCGCCCGCGTCGTATCAGTCGTCGATCGCCGCCCCGTACAGCGCGTCGAGTGACGGACCACCGAAGGCCCTCGCCCCGTAGTTCCACGAACCGGAAGTCGTCAGGCCGCCGGTGCTCGCGGAGAAGACCCAGACGTAGCCGTCGTTCGTGTTCTCGCCGGGCGCCGAGACGAGCAGACCGAAGCGGCCGTCGTCGTTGGGGTCGGTGAAGGAGACCTGGCCGCCGAACTTGTCGCCCTTCTCCACGGTGCCCGGGACCTTCGCGGTGCCCTGTGTCACCGACAGCGCGCCGGTGGCGGTCAGCCCACGGGCCGAGCCGCGCAGCACCGTGAAGGCGCCCGCGTCCGCGACGTTGCCGACGTCCTCGCCGGAGATGCCGATCGCCAGGTCCGCGAATCCGTCCTTGTTCGTGTCTCCGATGGAGAGGTCGGTGCCGAAGCCGTCGCCCCGCTCGTTCGATCCCGGTACACCGGGCGAGTTCTGGGTCCACCAGACGGGCGGGGTGCCCGGGCCCTCCCGACCCGCGGGGCCGGCCGCACTGCCGTAGTAGACGCCGACCAGACCGCCGGTCATGCTCTCACCGCCGTCGTCCGGGCTGTGCGGCTCACCGGTGGCCAGATCGTCGTATCCGTCGCCGTTGATGTCGCCGGAGGCGACGACCGGGCCGCCGCGTACCGCGGTGACCGGCAGTGGCTCGTCGTTGGAGGCGGTGCCGGGGAGGATGTACGACCAGCCGTGCCCCGGCTCGCCGCCGACGCTGGTTCCGGAGACGACCAGGTCGGCGTAGCCGTTGTTGTCGTAGTCGCCGGTCGTCATCGACGCGGGCCGGATGCCCGGCGCCTCGGCGGCGGCCGACCCGGTGCGTACCTTTTTCGACGGCGCGGAGAGCGTCGTACGCGACTTCTGTACGGGCTGCCGCATCTGCGGGCCGGCACGCTTCGCGCTGGGCTCGGTGGCCGGCTCGAACTGATACGTGGTCAGTCCGACCGAGTCCATGACCGCCAGCAGGTCGCCCGGGGTGGTGTCGGAGAACCGCGCCGCGGCGAGCGAGGCGCCGAACTTGCCGCCCGCAGTGGGCTCGTCGGCCTGCAGCCAGTTGCTCACCGACCCGACGAGCCCCTTCGGCGTGCCCCACAGGACGACGACGCCGCCCGCGTTGGAGACGGTGCCGATGTCCTTGCCGGGGATACCGACGACCGCGTCGTCGTAGCCGTCGCCGTCCAGGTCGCCGGTGGCCAGCGTCTTGCCGAAGCCGTCGCCGGCCTCGGCGGCGCCGGCCACACCCGAGGTGTTCTGGCTGAAGGCCCTGACGTGGGAGGTGCCCATGCCCTTGGGGCCGCCGTACTGCACGGTGACCATGCCCGCGCCCTTGTGCCCGCCGACGGCCGCACCGGGAGCGCCGACGAGCACGTCGTCGTAGCCGTCGCCGTTGAAGTCGGTGTTGCGGTCGTTGGCGTGGGTGCCGCCGGGGGTCCCGGCGTACGCGGACGGGGCGGCGGCGATGGCCGCCCCCGTCACGAGGAGAAACGATGCCGCGGCAACGGCGGCCGAGCGGTGCTTGCGCATGAGCGGCTCCTTGGCTCACGAAGGGCCGGGCTTGCTCGGGGGGCACGGGGGTGTCCGGAAAGGGCCCGTTCCTTGTCCGGCGCCGTGTTTGACAGCGCATGGGGCACAAGGGTTGTACGCAGGATGTGCCCGGATTTCCGAAGAAGATCACTTCGGTGCCGTTCATGGGTGGTACACATACGTTTGGCGCATCGGTCGAAGGCCGTGCCACCTCGGGTTTCTCCGGCTGTGCGGCCGTTGCCGGGCGCTCGTGCCCGAAGGAGTGGTGCCGTGGTCGCGCGACCCGGGCCCTCCCTTCGGGCGGTGGTCCGGGCCGGCGTCGCCGATGGCTGTCACATCTGCAGGCCCACGCAGACAGAGGCTGCATCAAGGGCGCTTGCCCACCTCGTCCATGCGGGCCGGTTCGGGCCGGACTGGCTCATGTGACCCGGCGCTTTCCCGAGGTGCGGGGCTTCGCCCGCCGAAGGAAGTGTTGCCGAAGCCAAAAAGTGACTATGCGTGAGTGATCGACTACTTTAGGTGTGTGATTCAGGGGATGAGCGGCGGGGCGGTGAGGCGCCCGGTGCGGGCAGCGTTGCTGTTCGCCCTGCTCCTGCTGGTCGCCTGTCATCTGGTGGGCGCACTGCACGGGCCGGGGTTCGCCACTCTGCCCGTGCACGCGGCCGTCGACGGCTGTTCGCACGCCGTGGCGGAGCACAGCGCGGACCGAGCGCCCGACCACGGTGGCGGCCACACGGAGGTGGTCGACCACGCCGTGGACCGTCTTCGCCCCCCGGCGGACCACGCCGTCACCGATCCCGGTGACACGGCGCCTCTCACCTGCACGCCCCGCGCGGTGCCGGGCCCGTCCGGTCCGGTGGGCGCGGAACCCTTGAGGGGCGATACCGGCGGCGGCCAGGCGACTCTGGCCCGGCTCTGCGTCCTGCGGCAGTAGGCCGCGCCCGCACGCCTTCTCTCTCCCCCGTGCCGGCTCGGACCAGGGGGACCGGAGGTGTGCTCGCGCGCCCGTGACCCGTCTGCCTCGCACACCCGGCCTGATCCGGTGTGCACCAAGGAGCGTTGCCGACCATGCATGTCCCCCTGCTCGAAAACTTCTGCGCGAACTCACTCGCCCCCGCGCCGCCAGTCGCCCGCGGCGCCCACCAGTTGGTGGGCAACACCCCCGTCCTGTGGGTGGGCGAGCCTTTCGCGCCTGCCCGACGGGGCTTCTTCGCCAAACTGGAGGGAGCCAACCCCGGAGGCATCAAGGACCGGCCCGGCCTGCACATGGTCCGGGAAGCCCGTCGTCGTGGCGATCTCCGGCCCGGAGCCCCGGTCATCGAGTCCTCCAGCGGCACCCTCGCGCTCGGCCTGGCCCTGGCCGGTCTGACCCACAACCATCCGGTCACCGTCGTCACCGACCCCGGCATGGAACCGGCGATGCTGCGCCTCCTCGCCACGCTGGGCGCCGAGGTGCAGCAGGTGGCCGCCCCGCATCCGGCCGGCGGCTGGCAGCAGGCCCGCCGCGAACAGGTCGCCGAACTGCTGGACGCGAACCCGGGAGCGTGGTGCCCGGACCAGTACCACAATCCCGACAACGTCGCCGCGTACGCGCCCCTGGCCGCCGAACTCATCGCCCAGCTCGGCCGTATCGACGTACTCGTCGCCTCGGTCGGCACGGGCGGGCACTCGGCCGGCATCACCACCGTGCTGCGCGAGAGCTTCCCCGATCTGGTGCTGATCGGTGTCGACGCGACCGGCTCGACGATCTTCGGCCAGCCGGCCGCCCCGCGCCTGATGCGCGGCCTGGGCTCCAGCATCCACCCGGGCAACGTCGACTACCACGCCTTCACCGAAGTCCACTGGGTCGCTCCCGCCGAAGCGGTCTGGGCCTGCCGCCAACTCGCCCGCCACCACTACGCCATGGGCGGCTGGAGTGTCGGCGCGGTCGCCCGGGTCGCCGGATGGGCGGCCCGCACCTGTCCCTCCGGCACCCGCATCGCTGCGATCTTCCCCGACGGCCCCCACCGCTACCTGGACACCATCTACAACGACGCCTGGTGCCAGGAGCACCAGTTGCTCGGCCATCTTCCGCCCGAGGAACCCGACACCATCGACGACCCGGCCGAACACACCGTGCGGCGCTGGACGCGCTGCGCCCGCGTGACCGACCCGCTGGATCGCCCCGCCCCCGCAGGCGTTCGCACCGTGGTGGGTGTGCGGTGAAGCAACTGTGCGCGCGTGTGCGCTCCTTCGAACCCGGTGTCCAGCTGCTGATGTTCAACCAGTTCGGCATCAATCTCGGCTTCTACATGCTGATGCCCTACCTCGCCGACCATCTCGCCCACGACCTGGGCCTGGCCGCCTGGGCGGTCGGCCTGGTGCTCGGCGTGCGCAACCTCTCCCAGCAGGGGATGTTCTGGCTCGGCGGCACCCTCGCCGACCGGATCGGCTACAAAGCCCTCATCCTGACCGGCTGCGGACTGCGCACCGGCGCGTTCGCCCTGCTGGCCCTCGCCGACACCCTCCCGGCGCTCGTCATCGCGTCCGCCGCCACCGGGCTCGCCGGGGCCCTGTTCAACCCTGCAGTCCGCGCCTACCTCGCCGCCGGAGCGGGCGAGCGCCGAGTGGAGGCGTTCGCCGCCTTCAACGTCTTCTACCAGGCCGGCATCCTGCTCGGCCCCCTGGTGGGCCTTGCCCTGCTCACCTGGGACTTCCGCGTCGTGTGTACGGTCGCGGCCGCGGTCTTCGCACTCCTTGCCGTCGTGCAGGCCCGCGCCCTGCCGCCGTGCCACCCGGCCGCCGACACCGCGCGCGCGGGCGGGCTGCGCGGGATCGCCGCGGACTGGCGGACCATCGCTACGAACCGGCCCTTCGTCCTGTTCTCCGCCGCGATGGCCGGCTCGTACCTCCTGGCTTTCCAGACCTACCTGGCCCTGCCCCTGCAGGCCCGCACCCTTCTCGGTGAGGACAGCGGTACCGCCATGGGGGTGATTTTCGCGGTCTCCGCCCTGACCGCTGTCGCCGGCCAACTGCGCCTCACCTCCTGGGCCGGAAAACGCCTCGATGCCCCCCAGGCCATCGCGATCGGCCTCGTCCTGATGGGCGCAGCCTTCCTGCCTCTGCTGCCCGGCCCCTACCATCGGGCCGACGGGCTGTCGGCCGGGGGAGGGATGACCGGCCTGATGCTGTGCGCCGGCCTGCTGGCCGCCGGCTCGGCGCTGCTGTACCCGTTCGAGATGGACACCCTGGTCCGGCTGTCCGGCGAGCGGCTGGTCGCCACGTACTACGGCGCGTACAGCACCGTCTCCGGGATCACGGTGGCCGCCGGGAACCTGGGTGTGGGAGCCCTCTTCGACCTCGCCGCCCGCCTGGGCGCACCGTGGCTGCCCTGGGCCGTGCTGGCCGCCGTGGGCGGTGGCTGCGCGACGGCCCTGACCGCACTGCGCCGCGCGGGCCATCTCGACCCTGCGGCCGGTGCCCCGGCGCCGGCGGTGGCCTGAGCCCATGGCCGGGCGCGCACCTCACGCGTGGGGCGCACGCCCGGTCAGCCGGTGGTCGGCCAGTTCCAGGGCTTCGGCCACCACGCGTCGCAGATGCCCGTCGGGCAGCGTGTAGATCACCCGGCGGCCCTCCTTACGGGTCGTCACCAGCCCGGACATGCGCAGTCGGGCGAGATGCTGGCTGACCGCCGGCCGGGCCGCTCCCACGGCCTCCGCCAGCGAGGTGACGTCGGCCTCACTCGCTGCCAGGACATGCAGCAGCGCCAGGCGGGTGCGGTCCGCCAGCAGGCCCAGGACCTCGGCCGCGACCAGGAAGTGCTCAGTGCCCACCTCTCGCGGCTGCGAACCCTGCGCAGGTGATAGATGCATGCGTGCATTCATATGCACATAATAGACGGGTGGGATCTCCGTCCACCCCGCCGCCTGACGAAAGCGAGGGCGCTGTGAGCCAGCTCCACCACCATGGTCCTGACGAGCCGGGTGCCGAGCACGGGCATGACCGCGGTCACGAGGACGCGCACGACCACGGGCGCCCGCAGAGCCACGAGCGCGACGGCTCGCGCTGGTCGCGGGTGCGACACCAGGTCTCCCACGTGGTCACGCCGCACAGTCATGAAGCCGTGGACAAGGTCGACTCGGCGATGGAGACCTCCCGGGAGGGGATGCGCACCCTGTGGCTGTCCCTGGGCATCCTGGGGGCGACCACGGTGATCCAGGCGGTCGTCGTCGTGCTGTCGGGGTCGGTCGCGCTGCTGGGCGACACCATCCACAACGCCGCCGACGCACTGACCGCCATCCCTCTGGGCATCGCGTTCGTCCTGGGCCGCCGTGCGGCGAACCGCCGCTACACCTACGGCTACGGACGCGCCGAGGACCTGGCCGGCGTCGCCATCGTGCTCACCATCGCCGCCTCCTGTGCCCTTGCCGCGTACGAGACGGTCGACCGTCTCCTCGGCCCACGCGACATCACCCACCTGTGGGCGGTCGCAGCCGCCGCGGTGGTCGGCTTCGTCGGGAACGAATGGGTGGCCCGCTATCGCATACGCACCGGCCGCGCGATCGGCTCCGCCGCCCTCGTCGCCGACGGACTGCACGCCCGCACCGACGGCTTCACCTCGCTCGCGGTTCTCCTCGGTGCCGGCGGCGCGGCACTCGGATGGCGGGCCGCCGACCCGATCGTCGGGCTGCTCATCACCGTCGCGATCCTCATGGTGCTCAAGGATGCCGCCCGTGAGGTCTACCGGCGGTTGATGGACTCCGTCGACCCCGCCCTGGTCGACCTCGCCGAAACCGCCCTGCGCGCCGTCGACGGTGTCCGTGACATCGGGCAGGTCCGCATGCGGTGGATCGGCCACGCGCTGCGCGCCGAGGCCGACATCGTCGTCGACCCGCGGCTCACCGTGGTCCAGGCCCATGCCCTGGCCGTCGCGGCCGAGCACGCCCTCATCCATGCCGTGCCCCGCCTGACCGGCGCCACTGTGCACACCGACCACACCGCCGACCACGGCGACCCCCACGCCGCCCTCGCCCACCACACCGCCGTCTGACCTCGCCATCACGTGGGTCGGGCCGGCCGGCGGCGAACGGCGCGCATCCATCGCCCCGCATCCGACAGGCCGACGGGCGCCAGGTACCCGGCCGGGGTATTGTCGTGCGGGTCGGCGGCCATGGGCGCGCAGCAACGCGGAGAAGGGAGCGGCACAGTGAGCATCGGACAACCGAGCGAGCGGGGCAGCGCCCGCCTCGTCGCGGTCTGTGCCGTCCTGCTCGGTCTGTTCCTCATGCACGGCGCGCCGGCCACCGCCGCAGAGGGCTGCCACGGTGCGATGCCCTCTGTCACCGTGCCCATGCACGACGGCCACTCCGCTCCGACGATGACCTCAACGGCGCCGCCGGCCACCGCACAGAGTGCTCAGGCCGCCCGGGCCGGTGACGGTTCGGCGATGCACGGGGTGCAATGCGTCTCCACCCCCGCACACGAGCGGAATCCGCTGCCGACGGCCGGCCTGTACGCCGCCGGGGCACTGCCGGCCGCATGGTTCCCGGCGGGTTTGCGGGCGGCCACCGGCTGGACACGGCGGCGCGGACCGCCGGCCGGCGGGCGAGATCTCCTCATTCAGGTGTGCGTCGCGCGGACATGACAGGCACTGCGCCGAACCCGGTCACTGACCGGACCGGCCCCGTGTCCTGCCCTTCCCGCGCGCCACCGGCGTGGTGCGCCCACCCGGAAAGACCCTCTCTCATGTTCGCCTCTTCCCGTTCCGCCCTGTCTCGCCGCGCCGTCGCGGCGGCCGGCACCGCAGCGGCCCTCGCGCTGACCCTGGCCGCGTGCGGCTCCTCCAACGACTCCTCGTCCATGCCCGGCATGGGCCACGGCGCGAAGGCCTCGGCTTCCGCCTCGCGCAGCGCGTCGCCTTCGATGAGTGACATGCCCGGCATGGACCACATGGCCGCCGACAACGGCCTGTCGGACAACAAGGACGGCTACCGCCTCACCCCCCACGACGCGCCCCTGCCTTCCGGCAAGCAGGCCGCGTACCGGTTCACGGTCGACGGCCCGGACGGCAAGCCGGTCACCGACTTCACCGTCGACCAGACCAAGCGGATGCACTTCTACGCCATCCGCTCGGACCTGACCGGCTTCCAGCACATCCACCCGGTCATGGCCGCCGACGGCACCTGGACCGCCGACCTCGCCTCCCTCGCCCCCGGCTCCTGGCGCATGTTCGCCTCCTTCACCCCGGACACCGGCACCGCGAAGGGCAAGGACTTCGTCCTGAGCCGCACCGTCACCGTCCCCGGGACACCCACGAAGACCCCGCTGCCCGCAGGGGCCCGCAGCGTGGAGGTCGACGGCTACACCGTCACCGTCAAGGGCGAGCCGATGGCCGGCATGGCGCACCCGCTGACCGTCACCGTGTCCAAGGACGGCGAGCCCGTCACCGATCTGCAGCCCTACCTGGACACCTACGCCCACCTGACCGCCTTCCACGAAGGTGACGCCGCATTCGCCCACCTTCACCCGACCACCGAGGCGAACGGTGAGCACGGTGGCCCCGACCTGGCTTTCCACGCCGAACTGCCCACCTCGGGCAACTGGCGGTTGTTCCTGCAGTTCCAGACCGGCGGCAAGCTCCACACCGCTGCTCTGACCCTGCCCGTGGGCTGACCCGGAGGGGCGCCGCCCGAACGGCGGCGCCCCTTGTCAGGAATTCGATTCCGGATCAGAGCCCGTTCGGTGGCTCTCGATGCGGCGTCACGCGGGGTCCGCCGCGCGCCGCCCCTTGTAATTGATTTTCATGGTGTCCATGTCCGTGGCGGTGGAGCGCAGTTCGCGAAAGCCGTAGCCGTACTCCTTCAACGCCGTCTCCGCCCGGTCCTCGGCGATCGCCGACGCCATCTCCTCGCCGTCCTCGGCGTCCGAGACGACCACGTACCGGAAGCTGAAGTGCTTGAGCACCGCGTCGTAGGTGAGTGAACCCTCCTCGGTGAACTGCATCGCCGCCAGGCCGTGCTGCTCGACCTCGGCAAGCAGTCGGGCGCGCGCCTCGTCGGTGAGGCCGTCAAAGGTGCCGCGCACGATCACTCGGTAGGTGTGCTGGGTGCTCATCGTGTCCTGCCGCCTTCATCGCACAAGTCGTTGAGGATCAAGGTTACGACGGCGAGGACGAGCGGCATGCGGAATATTGTCGTCGTCGACGCCCCGTCCGATCTCGGGCTGCACGGGGTGCGGCCGACCTGGCCGCCGCCACCGTACGGAGCCTGGAACACCAGGCGCTGGACGGCTTCCGGGTGCACCTCGATGCCGATGTGCCCGACCCCGCCGGAGTGCTGCTCACCGACCTGCTGGTGGCGGCTTTTGCCGAAGTCTGACGGCTGCGCCCCTGGTCGGGGCGGCTTCCAGCGTGTTCCATGGTCATCGGGGGGCGCCCGGACCTGCGGCGGCCCGCGCGAGGGAGCGAGGTTGCCTTGGCCACGACCGTACGACGTGCCGTACTGACTCTGCCCGCCGCACCGCTGGGCCCGGAGAACCCGCTGCCGGCGCTGCGGCCACTCGACGAGATGCATGTCGTCGACGACCGGGGCCGGGCAGGACTGCCGCGTGACATGGCACGGCAGATCGGCTACGAGCCGCTGCGCACCGTCCTGCCGGTGCGCATCCTCGACGGGTACGGGCGCGAGCGGACGCCCACAGGCCTGGACGCGATCATCATCGAGAACGACCGGCTGCGGGCCACCGTCCTGCCGGGGCTCGGTGGCCGGATCCACTCCCTCCACCACAAGCCGACCGGCCGCGAACTGCTCTATACCAACCCCGTCCTGCAGCCAGCCGACTTCGCGCTCAACGGCGCCTGGTTCTCCGGCGGCATCGAGTGGAACATCGGCGCCACGGGTCACACCACGCTGTCCTGCGCCCCGGTGCATGCCGCCCGGGTCCCTGCCCCCGACGGCGGTGAGATGGTCCGGCTCTGGGAGTGGGAGCGGTTGCGCGACCTCCCGTTCCAGGTGGACCTGTGGCTGCCGGCGGACTCCGACTTCCTCCACGTCGGCGTACGGATACGCAACCCGCACGAGCACACCGCGCCCGTCTACTGGTGGTCCAACATCGCCGTCCCGGAAGGCGAACGCACCCGGGTCCTGGCCCCTGCGGACGAGGCCTGGCACTTCGGTTACGAACGGACACTGACCCGGGTCCCCGTCCCGGAGACCGGTTCCGTCGACCGTACGTACCCGCTGCTGAGCGACTTCCCCGCCGACTACTTCTACGAAGTGCCCGACGGCGCCCGCCGCTGGATCGCCTCCCTCGACGCCGAGGGCCGGGGCCTCGTGCAGACCTCCACCGACCTCCTGCGGGGCCGCAAGCTCTTCGTCTGGGGCAACGGGCCCGGCGGACGCCGCTGGCAGCAGTGGCTCACCGAACCCGGCACCGTCGGCTACGCGGAGATCCAGGCCGGACTCGCCCGCACCCAGCTGGAGCACATCCCGCTCGAACCCGGCGCCGAGTTCAGCTGGCTGGAGTCCTACGGTCCGCTGTCCGCGGACCCCGGGGTCGTGCACGGCGACGACTGGACCGCGGCCCGCGCCGAGACCGAACAACGGCTGGCCGAGGCGCTGCCGCGGGCCGACGTCGATGCCGCGTACGCGGCCTGGCGCCCGTACGCCGACACAGAGCCGGGCGAGTCCCTCGCCACCGGTTCCGGCTGGGGCGCCCTCGAAGTCCGGCGTGCCGGACACGAGCTGCCCGGCACGCCGTTCGCCGAGTCCACCCTGGGCGAACAGCAGGCGCCCTGGCTGCACCTGCTCGACCGGGGCGGCTTCCCCGAACAGCGCCGCGTGGCGCCGCCCGGACCGTCGCTGGTCTCCGCGCACTGGCGCGACATGCTGGAGACGGCGGCCGCCGAACCCCTCACCGAGTACCACCTCGGCATCGCCCAGTGGCACGCCGGCGACCGCGCCCAGGCGGTCCGCAGCTGGGAACGCGGTCTCGCCCTCGCTCCGTCCCGCTGGCCACTGCTGCGCTGCCTCGCCGTCGCCGCCCAGGAGGGCGGCCAGCGCGACCGGGTCGCCGACCTCTACAGCGAGGCGTTCGATGACCTGTGCGCGGAGCGCCGGAACGACGGCGATGCCTGGGCGGCAGCCACCACCGCTCTCGGCCGCGAGGCGATCGAGGCGCTGCTGTCGGCCGGGCGGACCGAGGACGCCCGGACAGTCTGGACCGGGCTGAGCCCGGCGATCCGGCAGCACGGCCGGTTCCGCCTGCTGGAGGCCCGACTTCTGCTGGCCGAGGGAGATCGCGCTGCCGCCCGTGCTCTCTTCGACGAGGGCTTCGAGGTCGCGGACCTGCGGGAGGGGGCGGAGATCCTGGACGAGGTATGGTCCGCGCTCACCGACGATCCACTGCCCGATGTGTACAACTACCGGATGCGCCCGAAGAGTTGACCGGGCGCGCCGAGGAGAGGAGCGGCGAGTGATCGTCTGGGTGAACGGGGCGTTCGGCAGCGGCAAGACCACACTGGTGGCCGAGCTGCACCGGCAGTGGCCCGAGGCCCTCGTCTACGATCCCGAGCAGATCGGTTACGTCCTGAGGGGCATCGTGGAGGTACCGAAGGGCAACTTCCAGCATCTGCCGCTGTGGCGAAGGCAGGTTGCCTCGATGGCCATCGGGCTGGTCGAGGAGTACGGGCGGCCCGTACTGGCCCCGATGACCGTCGTCCATCCGCACTACGCGGAAGAGATCTTCGGAGCCCTGGAAGCAGCGGGAGTGACGGTCCATCACTTCTTCCTCGAGGTGCCCGCCGATGTCCTGGAGCAACGGCTCGATGCCCGGGTCGTCGCCCCGGACGACCCCGCACGCGACGAGGCTGCCCGGCGGTGGGGCAAGGCGCAGATCGTGCAGTGTGTGGCCGCGGTCGACACGCTGCGGGCCGGGACGGTGCTCCTGGACGGCGAGCGGCCCACGCGGGAACTGGCGGACGAGGTGCTGACGCACGTGGGCACGGAGTCGCAGTAGGGGGTGTGTGCCGTGACCGGAACCTGCCGGGTCAGACGGGCAGGTTCCGGTCGACGTACTCGAAGACCGAGCCGTCCGGATGGACGGCGATCAGATTCCGGCCGACCGGGGTCGACACCGGGCCCGCGACGATTTGGGCGCCGACCCGGACGAGGGACTCGTGGGCTTCGTCGACATTCTTCACCGCGATCGTCGCCGTCACCTTGCGCAGGATCTCAAGCTCCGACTCGGGGCCGCTCATCAGCAGAAAGCAGCTGATCGCGGCGACCGAGACCCCGCCGCGCTCGAAGCGCAGCGCCGAACTGGCCGTGAGGTCCTCGTAGAAGGCCACCGCGGCCTCCAGGTCATCGACGCAGATACGCAGCGTGGTTCCCAGAATTTCCATGCGGAACAGGGTAGTTGGCGGGTCGTACCCATGTGATCGATTCCACCCGCCGGTCCTCGGCGGTGTCAGGCGCGGCAGAGCACCTCGCCGTGCGGGACCATGAACCATGCGTCGTCCTGCTCGCCCCAGACGCGCCAGGCCGCCGCGATGTCGGTCAGCTGCTCGGTGGTCGCGTGGCCGCCGCCCACGGCCAGCTTCGCGTACACCGAGCCGACCGTGCGGTCCGCCCACAGGCCGCCCCACCAGGCGCGGTTCTCGGGTGTGGCGTAACACCAGGTGGCGGCGGACGGGGTGATGTCGGTGAAGCCGGCCTGCCGGGCCCAGGAGAGCAGTCGCCGGCCCGCGTCCGGCTCGCCGCCGTTGGCGCGGGCCACCCGCCCGTACAGCTCCTGCCACGCGTCCATGACGGGCGATTCGGGATACCAGGTCATCGCCGCGTAGTCGCTGTCGCGGGCCGCGACGATGCCGCCGGGACGGCAGACCCGCCGCATCTCGCGCAGTGCCTGCACCGGGTCGCCCACGTGCTGCAGCACCTGGTGGGCGTGCACGACATCGAAGGAGTCGTCGGGGAAGTCCAGGGCGTGCACATCGGCGGTGGTGAACTCGACGTTGTCCAGGCCGCGTTCGGCGGCGACCTCGGCGGCCTGGTCCAGGATCTCGGCGGCGGTGTCGACGGCGGTCACCCTGCCGGGGGCGACCAGTGCCGCCAGGTCCGCGGTGATGGTGCCGGGACCGCAGCCGACGTCCAGCACCGCCATGCCGGGCCGGAGTTCGCCGATCAGATAGGCCGCGGAGTTGGCGGCAGTGCGCCAGCGGTGCGAGCGCAGCACCGATTCGTGGTGGCCGTGGGTGTAGACGGCGGTCTCCTTCGGCATGGCGGTGCGTCCTCTCTCGGAGCGTGATGCGAAGCGCTGAGCGATGCGCCAACCGTACGCCGAGATGTCGGATGGTGAGATAGGTGTCTTGGTATTTGGACCCATCCAAAGGGCTCACACAGGCATCGGGCAGTAGACAGTCAGTGCCTCCGGCAGCTTGTCGATCAACAACTCCCTTTGGCTGTGCGCTACTTCGCCGTCGTACGCATAAGGCGTTCCCGGGGTCAGGCCGGCGATCCGGACCCTTCGAAGTCGTACCGCCGCATGAACGGGGGAGCGGGTCAAGGGGCCTGCGACCGCAGCCGCGAGGAGACGGATGCCGGGTGTGCGGCCGCCGTGCACCACCCGGACGTCCAGCAGTCCGTCCGCGAGGTTGTGGCGCCGGCCCGGCGCCGGGCCCACCCGCCGGAACAGGCCGTTTCCCACGAACAGCAGCCACAACGGGCGCCGCTTTCCCTGAAGTTCGGCCTCCAGCGGGCGTTCACCGCGCAGCACGTGGAGCGCCGCCACAACGCCGGCGGGCCAGCCGCCGATGCGCGGCGCCCAGTGCTCGCGGGTCCGTACCAGCTCCGGATAGGCGCCCAGACTGAAGGCGTTGAGGAAATGGCCGGGTGCGCCGCCCGGCCCGTCCGGGCCCGGACGGAAGCGGCCCAGGTCCACCCGTACCGCATCGCCCACGACCAGTGCGGCGCACACGTCGTCCACCGTCTCGATGCCCAGGTCGTAGGCGAAGTGGTTGAGGGTCCCGCCGGGGAACACCGCGAGCGGCACACCGTGCGCGGCGGCGACCGAAGCGGCGCTGTTGACCGTGCCGTCGCCCCCGCAGATCCCGAGCGCACGGCACTGGCCGGCTGCCTTCTCCAGCTCGTCGGAGAGCTCGCCGGGCGCGCACTCCACCACCTCGGCGAGCGGCAGCGCGTCCCGCACCAGCGAGGCCGTGGCCGTCGCCGAGCCGGACTCCTCATTGACGACGACCACCAGGCCCCGCCCGCCCGGCAGGGCCGGCGCGTGGGCGGGCGGTCTGCCCGGCGCGGGCAGCTGTCCACGCGTCGGCACGACACCGCGCAGCGCGAACGCGGCTCCTATGCCGAGCGCGGCACCGGCCAGCACATCACTCGGATAGTGGACCCCCGTATAGACGCGGGAGGCGGCGACGGCCAGTGCGAGCGGGGCGACCGCCGCGCCCCAGCCCTTCGATTCGAGGGCGACGCCCGTCGCGAAAGCCGCCGCCGACGCGGCATGCCCGGACGGGAAGGAGGTGGTGAACGGCTGGCGGGTGAGCCGTCGTATCACCGGAACGGCGTCCAGTACCGGCCGTTCCCGGCGTACCACGCCCTTCCCCACGGTGTTGATCGCGGTCGAGGCCACGGCCAGCGAGGCCACCCCGCGGAGCGCGGCGCGCCGGGCCCGGGCGCTGCTGCCGAGGGCTGCCATGCCCGCCGCCACGCCGAACCACAGCAGCCCGTGATCGGCGCTGCGGCTGAGTCGAGGCAGGACAGGGCCGGCGCCCGGCCAGTGCCGGCCGGCCACGCCCCGGAAGACGGCGAGATCGCGCCGGTGCAGCCAGGTGCGGAGTCCGGTGGGGGAGGGGGCGGAGAATGTGCTGCTCGGTGACGACATGGGAGTGCGGATACCCCTTTCGGCAGGGTCGAAGCAGCAGGCGCGCTCGCGTGCGGCTCGTCGGACGGAGACAGTGGTTCCATGGCATCTCACTCCTCTTCCGATCGCGACCTGCTCGACCGCCACGCCGAGGCGCTCCAGCTCTTCACCGACCGGGTGCACGCCGTGCGCGACGACCAGTGGTCCGCGCCGACGCCGTGCACCGAGTGGTCCGTCCGTGACCTGGTCGCCCATCTCACCTCCGAGCAGCTGTGGGTCCCGCCGCTGGTCACGGAAGGGCTTACGGTCGCGGAGGTCGGTGACGCCTATGAGGGTGATGTGCTGGGCGACGACCCCGTTGCCGTCTGGGACCGTGCGGCGGCGGGGGCGCGCGAGGCCTTCGCGGCACCGGGGGCGTTCGGTCGGACCGTGAACCTGTCGTACGGGGACACCGCCGCCGACGCGTACTGTGCGCAGATGGTGAGCGACGCGGTGGTGCACTCCTGGGACCTGGCCCGGGCCATCGGTGCGGACGAGGGACTGCCGGAGGATCTGGTCGCGTTCACGCGGCGCGAGGTCGCACCGTATGCGAAGGGGCTTTCGCAGACCGGTCTTTTCGCCCCGGCAGTCAGGACCGGGAAGGACGCCGACCCGCAGACCCAGCTGCTCGCGCTCCTCGGACGACGGGTGTGACAAAAAGGCGGTAAACGGGTCACATCGGCGGACCGGCAGGGTATCGGACCGGGTCGGTGGCATTGCCGTGGCAAGTGCGCTGCGATTAGCCTGTGTTCGCGATTCCGGTCACTGGTCGGAGTGTCGAACATGAGAGGTGGGTGCACGACCATGGGGCGACTCGTCCCTGCGGTGACGCGGGCCCTGGACGTACTCGAACTCTTCCTCCACGGGGACGGAACACTCTCCGCGCCCGAGGTCACCCGCAGGCTCCAGCTGCCGCGCACCACCGTCCACGAACTGCTCACCACCCTCGCCGCCCGCTCCTACCTGGTGGCGGTCCCGGAGCAGCCCGGCCGTTACCGCCTCGGCGTCCGTACCTACCAGCTCGGCAGCCGGTACGCCGAGCAGCTCGACCTCGCCGCCGAGGGGCAGCAGGTGGCCCGGGAGGTCGCCGAGACGTGCGGCGAGACGGTCCATGTGGCGATCCTGGAGGACGCCGACGTCATCTATATCGCCAAGGTGGACTCCACCCATGCGGTCCGGATGGTTTCCGCGGCCGGACGCAGGCTGCCCGCCCACTGCACCTCCGTCGGCAAGATGCTGCTCGCCGCGCTGCCCGACCGGGAGCTCGACGCCCGGCTCGACGGCCGCGAACTGACCGGAATGACTCCCAACAGCATCACGGACCCCGCCGAGCTGCGGACCGTCCTCGCAGCCGTCCGGGAGCGGGGCATCGCGGTGGAACACCGTGAGTCCAACCCTGATGTGAGCTGTGTGGCGGCTCCGGTGCGGGACCGGTCGGGCCGGGTCGTCGCCGCGCTGTCCATCTCCGTGCCGATGATCCGCTGGACCGAGCAGCGCGAGGAGGAGTTGGCGGTCCTCGCCGCCGACGGCGCCGATGCCCTCTCCGGTCGGCTCGGGCACCACGCGAGGGGGAAGTGATGCGCGGCCCGCGCCCCGAGGTGGCGGTGCGGGAGCACGCCGAGCTCGGTGAGGGCCCTACCTGGGATCCGGCCACCGGGCGGCTGATCTGGGTCGACATCCTCTCCTTCCGCGTTCACACCTACGACCCGGTGAGTGGCCGCCGTACGGTCATGGCCACCGAACAGCACGTCGGAGCGGCGAAGCCGCGGGCCGGCGGCGGTCTCGTGGTCAATCTGCGCGACGGCATCGGCCTGTACGACCCCGACGGTTCCTTCCGCTGGCTGGTCCACGACCCCGAGCCCGGACGGCGAGGCAACGACGCCGCTGTCGCGCCCGACGGCGCGCTGTGGGCGGGCACCATGCGCTACAACGAAGCGGAGACCGGCGGCAGCCTCACCCGCGTCTCGCCCGATGGCACGGTCACCCCGGTGCTGCCTGTGGTGGCGTGCAGCAACGGCACCGGATGGAGCCCGGACGGGCGGCTCATGTACTACATCGACACCCCGACGGGCCGGATCGACGTCTTCGACTTCGACGGTGAACACGCCGTGAACCGGCGGACGTTCGCCACCGTCGAGAGGGGATCGGGCTTCCCGGACGGACTGACGGTCGATGCCGAGGGAGGTGTCTGGGTCGCCCTCTGGGACGGCGCAGCGCTGCGCCGCTACACGGCGGACGGCGCACTGGACCGGACCGTCGAACTGCCGGTACGGCGCCCGACCGCCTGCGCGTTCGGCGGTGCTGACCTGCGCGACCTGTACATCTCCACGGCCAGGACGGGGATCGACTCCCCGCATCCGCTGTCCGGTTCGCTGCTGGTGCTGCCGGATGCGGGACAGGGAATGCCCGGGACTGCCTTCGCGGGCTGAAGGGGAGGGGGCGATCCCCGACGGGATCGCCCCCTCCCGGGCCGGCTCCTTCCCCAAGCTCTCAACTCCGTTCGAGCAGGGGAGACCTCGTCCGAGGACGTCCGGCCGCCTTGGGATCGCGGCGCGCCGATCCATCTCAAGTTCGGCCTGTCCAGGGCGCCCGGCATCTATCCGTACGGTGCACAGCTGCGTGACGCCGCCCTGAACACGGCCCGCGAGCGGGTGCGCCGGGCCGACGAGTGCCGACACCTTGGTTCGAGTGTCGGGGTGCGCGCCAACCGCCGTCCGGTGAATGGGGAATTACGGGCGAAGGAGCACCTTGCCTGTCCCGGGATCGCCGCCCCCGACCAGAGCCACGGCTTCCGCGAACCGGTCCAGGGGGAACTCGTGCGTGATCAGCGCCGCCGGATCAAGCAGTCCGGCGGTGAACGCCCGTACCGCATATGACCAGGCCGCCGACGACGCGCCGAACACGCTGCGTACGGTGAGCTGACTCAGTGACAGATGAACCGGATCGATACCGACGGCTCCCGGCGCGAACATGCCGGTGAGCACCACCCGGCCGCCGCGGCGCGCCAGCAGACAGGCGTCGGCGGCGGCGGGCGGCGCGCCTGCCGTCTCCACGACCAGGTCGTAGCGGCCGTTCACCTCCGTGGCCTCCTCGGGGGTGCGGGCCTCACTCGCCCCGAACGACAGTGCCTGGCCCGCGCGTTCGCTCCGTGGGTCGATCACTGTCAGCTCGCCGGGGGACAGTGCGGACAGCAGCTGCACGGCGAGCAGCCCCAGTGTCCCGGCGCCCACCACGGCGACCCGCTCGCCCGGCTCAGGGGCCCCGGCCCGCACCGCCGCCACCACCACCGCGGCCGGTTCCAGCAGGGCGGCGGCGCGCAGATCCGCGTCGTCGGACAGGGGGTGCAACAGCCGTGCGGGGACCACGACATGGTCGGCGAATGCCCCGGGCCGGGTGAAGCCCGTCTCGTCGTACCCCGATGTGCAGAGCGAGGTCTCGCCGCTCCGGCACCGCTCGCAACTGCCGCAGGACCGGAAGCCCTCGGCGACCGTCCGCCGTCCGAGCAGCGCCGGATCGACGTCCGCGCCCAGGGCGTCGACCACGCCCGACCACTCATGGCCGGGCACCACCGGGTAGCGGACATAGCCCGGGTCGCGACGGCCGTCGTACACCTCGCGGTCGCTCATGCAGATCCCGGCCGCGGCGACCTGTACCCGGACCTCGCCGGGGCCGGGCTCCGGGAGCGGGCCGGTGGTCAGGGTGTGCTCGCCGGGCCGTTCGACCGTGATCGCCCGCGAGTGGGTGGAGCTCACTTGGGCTGCCTCTTCTCCCAGCCGTCCGCCCACAGGTCGAACCGGGCCTGCTGCTGGGGGAATTCGGCTGCGGCGTCCACATCGAGCTCGACTCCGAGCCCCGGAGCGTGGGAGAGCTCGAAGCAGCCGGTTTCGGGGTCGACCTGCGGGGCGCCCTTGACGACCTTCTTGATGTCGGCGTCCGCGAAGTCATTGAAGTGTTCGAGGATCTTGAAGTTGGGTGTGCAACCCGCCAGTTGGAGGCTTGCCGCAGTCAGCACCGAACCACCCACATTGTGCGGTGCGATGAGTGTGTAGTGGGTCTCGGCGGTCGCGGCGAGCTTGCGCGTCTCCAGGATGCCGCCGATGTGGCCGAGGTCCGGCTGGATGATGTCGGCCGCCTGCGACTCGAACAGCTCGCGGAACTCCATCCGGTCGTGGATGCGTTCACCGGTTGCGATCGGCAGGTCGACCCTGTCGGCCACCTTGCTGAGCGCCTTGAGGTTCTCGGGCGGCACCGGCTCCTCCAGCCAGGCCGGCCGGAACGGCGCCATCTCGTGTGCGATCCGCACGGCGGTGGAGGGGCTGAACCGCCCGTGCATCTCCAGCATCAGTTCGGCGTCCGGACCGATGGCATCCCGTACGGCCTCGATCAGCGACACCGCGTACCGGGTCTCCTGCTGCCCCAGTTCGAAATGACCGGTCCCGAACGGGTCGATCTTCAGGGCGCGGTAGCCGCGCTCGACGACTGCCCGAGCCGCCTTGTGGTACGCCTCCGGGGTGCGCTCGGTGGTGTACCAGCCGTTCGCGTACGCCTTGACCCGGTCGGTGACCTTTCCGCCGAGCAACTGCCAGACCGGGACGCCGAGCGCCTTTCCCTTGATGTCCCAGCAGGCCATCTCGACGACCGCGATGCCGGACATCACGATCTCCCCGGCCCGCCCGTAGTCGCCGTACTTCATCCGGCGTACGAGGTCCTCCGCGGCGAAGGGGTCGGAGCCGGCGATGTGGTTGGCCTCCGCCTCGCGCAGATAGCCGACGAGAGCATCGGTACGGCCGAGCATCCTGGTCTCGCCGACGCCGGTGAGACCCTCGTCGGTATGGACCTGGACGTAGGTGAGATTGCGCCAGGGCGTGCCGACGACATGTGTGCTGATTCCGGTGATGCGCACGGGAGTTGCCCCTCGACTTGTTCGATATTTCGTCATGCGTTCGAAATCCTGGCGTGACCGTAATGACGCTGCGGGGCGAGTGTCAATGGGGCCGCAGGGTCCGGGTTCGGTTCCCCGCCGGAGCCGAACTCCTGCTCGGACAGTCCGGCCGCGACCCCGGGGCGACGCACGGCTCGCCTCTGCCGGGCGGGCGGTCTCACTCAAACCTCCGTATAAAGGGCCCTGGGAGCGAGACGGTGCAAGGCGGGGCGAGCCGGAGCCGTACAGGTGACGGAGCGGCAGCGAAGGAGGCCCGGGATGGCGCGGGAGCGGACCGAGCGGGCCGGGCCGGGCGGGGATGCCGGGCGTGCCCCATGGACTCCTCGGGAGGATCGGGGGCCCGTACGCTACGGGCCGCCCGCCCCCGGCCCGGGGCTGCCCGTGCTGCCCGAGCTGGCCGGTGTGCTCGCCGCGGCAGCCGGGCGCAGCGAGCCCGAACCGACCGGTGGCGGCGAACCCCTGCGCGAGGCGGCCGCCGCCTACTGGGCCCGGCGCGGGCTGCGCGGCGGACCTGAGTACATTGCCGCCGCCCCCGGCGCCTCGCCGCTGCTGCTCGCCCTGATCGCCGCGCACGGAGGTGATGTCCTCACGCCGCGCCCCTGTCCCGCCACCTGGATCCCGCAGGCCCGGCTGCTCGGCAGGCCCGCCTACCATGTGCCGACCCCGGCCGAGTGCGGCGGCGTGCCCGACCCGTACGCATTGCTGGAGACCGTACGAAGGGTGCGTGCCGAAGGCGGCCGGCCCCGGCTGCTGCTGATCTCCGTGGTCGACGACCCGACCGCCACCGTCGCCCCACCGGAACTCGTCCGCGAGGCGTGCGAGGCAGCCGTCGCCGAGGGGATGCACATCGTGAGCGACGAGACCTGGCGCGACACCCTCCACCGCCCCCACGACACGGTCCTGCTCAGCCCCGCCGAGATGTGCCCCGACGACGTCACGGTCGTCTGCGATCTGGCCGGGGCGCTGACCCCGTCCGCCTGGCCGGTCGCGGTCGCCAGATTCCCGGACACCGAACGGGCGGCGGTGCGGCACGCCCGGACCCTCGACATCCTCACCGCTCTGGGCGCCCTCGTCGCGGGCCCGGTCGCCGCAGCGGCCGCCCACGCGCTGACCGAACCGGAGGCCGTCACGGCCCGGGTCCGCCGGGCCGCCGCCCTGCAGGCACAGGTCGCCGCCGCGGCCCACCGGGCGGTGCTCGCCTCGGGCGCGCTGGCCCGGCCCCCGCAGGCGGGCCGCCATCTCTACGCCGACCTGGGGCCGCTCCGGGCCCGGCTGGCCACCCGCGGCGTCACGGACTCCCTGGAACTGGAGGAGTACCTCACCGAACGCCTCGGCGCGCCCACTCCCGGCGGCCACCGCTTCGGGGACGAACTGGGCGCGCTGCGGGTGCGGCTGGGCACCGGACCGCTGCTCGGATCGACCCCCGAGGAGCAGATGGAGTCCCTCACTGCGGTGGAGCCCCTGAAATTGCCGCATGTCGTCCGAGCGCTGAGCATTTTCGGAACAGCCCTCGACGAGCTCCGATGAGGAACCGAACTCCGATGAGGAACCGAACTCCGATGACGTACGCGCCGACGTGCCGACGACGCGCCGGCATACGTGCGCACTGACGTACCGACGACGCTTTCCGGGACGGGAGTCCTTCGATGACGGAACAGACCGAGCGCTCCGGTGCCGGGGCCGCGCATTCGGCCCTGCTCGGCGAGATCGTCCCGCCGCGCCCCCTCGGTGAGGTGCGGGTCTGGCCCGCCGGCTTCGCCGACCGGCTCACCGCCCCGCTCCCGGGTGTCAGGGGCATGCCCAGACTGGCCCGTGAGCGCGCCGTGCGGCCCAACGCGGAGGGGCTGCGCGGCATCCACCGACTGCCGTTCGCCCCCGAACCGCTGCCCGCCACCGACGCGGGCACGACCTCCGTCACCTGGGCCGGGCACGCCAGCTGGATCATCCGCACCGGCGGGCTGACCATACTCACCGACCCCGTCTGGTCCCGCCGCATCCTCGGGACACCCGCCAGGATCACGCCTGTCGGTGTCCGCTGGGAGGACCTGCCGCCCGTCGACGCGGTCGTCATCAGCCACAACCACTACGACCATCTCGACGCCCCCACCCTGCGCAGGCTGCCGCGCGACACGCCGCTGTTCGTCCCCGCCGGGCTCGGCCAGTGGTGTCGTCGCCGCGGCTTCTCCTGCGTCACCGAGCTCGACTGGTGGGAGTCGGCAGTACTGCGCGGTGTCCGTTTCGACTTCGTGCCCTCCCACCACTGGTCCAGGCGGACCCTCACCGACACCTGCCGCTCCCTGTGGGGCGGCTGGGTCGTCAAGGTCATCGGCGGCGGCGACGGGCCGCGGGTCTACTTCGCAGGGGACAGCGGCTACGGGCACTGGTTCACGGAGATCGGCCGCCGCCACCCCGGGATCGATCTGGCCCTGCTGCCGATCGGGGCGTACGAACCGCGCTGGTGGCTCGGCGACGTGCACATCGACCCGGAAGAGGCCGTGCAGGCGTACGAGGATCTCGGCGCCCGCGCGATGGCGCCGATGCACTGGGCGACGTTCCTGCTCTCCGCGGAGCCCGTTCTCGAACCGCTCACCCGGCTCCGTACCGCCTGGCAGCGCGCCGGACATCCGCGCGAACGCCTGTGGGACCTGCCGATCGGTGGCTCCCGGCTGCTGGACGGGACCCATGCCCCGCAGGCACTCCACAGCCCGCACACTCCCCGGGCGCCCCGGGGCATCAGTGGCTGAACCGGGTCCGTACCCTGCGCCACACCGCGGGAGCACCGCTGATCAGCAGTGTCAGACCGACCGCCGCGACCACACCCTGCCACGGCTCCGGGAACAGCGATCCGCCCAGAATGCCGATCAGCTGATACGTCGCCGCCCACGCCAGGCAGGCCGGTATGTCACCGCGCGCGAACCTCCGCATCGGCATGCGTCCCAGCAGACACGCCAGCATCACCGGAATCCGCCCGGCCGGCACCAGCCGCGACAGCACCAGCACCACCGCGCCGTGCTCGTCCAGCTTCTGCTGCGCCTGCGCAAGCCGCTCCGGCGCCGCCCGGTCGCTGATCGCCCGCAGCCACTTCGAGCCGTTCTTCGACCGCACCCCGCGCTGCCCCAGCCAGTACAGACAGATGTCCCCGAGGAACGCCGCGGACGCCGCCACCCCGAACACCACGAGCAGCGCGAACGGGTCCGTCTGGTGGAACGCCACCACGGCCGCCGAACTCACCAGCGCCCCCGTCGGCACCACCGGTACCAGTGCACCCAGCGCCACCAGCAGGAACAGGGACGGATAGCCGACGGCCTGCTGCGTCGACTCAGGGGGCAGCTGCCCCACGACCGGCAGGATCACCTGGCGGCCTCCGGCCGCACATGCTCGCCGTGGGTCAGCCGGTGCACCGCCACGTCCGGCGCCAGCAGCGCCGCCTGCCGGACGAACTCGTCACCCGGTGAATGGAACTCGTGCGGCCGGACCCCGTCCATCCCGATCGGCCAGTACGTGCCGTAGTGCACCGGCACGGCCGAGCGCGGCGCCAGCCGGGCCAGCGCCTGCGCGGCCCTGCCCGCGTCCAGATGACTGTGGCCGAGATACGGGCCCCAGCCGCCGACCGGCAGCAGCGCCACATCCACCGGGCCGACCGCCTCCGCCATGTCGTCGAACAGCCCGGTGTCCCCGGCGAAGTACGTACGGGCCTCGCCGTCGACGACATAGCCCAGCGCGGGGGAACGGTGCGGGCCCACCGGGAGCCGCCGGCCGTCGTGCTCCGCGGGGACGGCCCGTACCAGAACCTCACCCACGCGCACCTCGTCCCCCGCCGCAACCTCGGTGATCCGTAGCCCGCGCACGCCGCGCAGCATTCGCAGTCCCGGTACGGAACGGACGGCGCCCACCGGCACGATCAGCCGGGTGCCGGGGGCGAGACGGGCCAGCGACGGCAGATGCAGGTGGTCGGAGTGCAGATGGGAGACGAGGACGACGTCCGCGACGGTGGCCTCGGGGCCCGGAAGCGCACCCCGGCGACGACGCAGATGCGCGAAGCGGCGTACGAAGAGGGGGTCGGTCAGGACGCGGACTCCGGAGTCCTCGATGGTGCAAGTGGCATGACCCCACCAGGTGACTTCCACCGGCACCGTCTGTCTCCCGTCCGCCGTGGCTCTCTGTTCCGGTCCCTTGAGCGTAGTGCCGGAGCGGGTGCGGGCGGATGCGTCCGGCCACTGACCCGAAGAGGAGCTCCTCTTAGTCCGTCAGCCCCAGCGCCCCCGCTGCCTGGATCGCCAGCCAGACCTCCGCCAGTGCCCCCGTCGACGCCAGATCGCGGTCGGCCAGCGCACCGAATCGGCGCAGCCGGTACGTCAGCGTGTTCGGATGGATGTGGAGCGCGGCCGCCGCCGCATCCGTGCGGCGGTCGCGCTCCATCCAGGTGCGGGCGGAGACCAGCAGCTGCGAATCGTGCGCCTCGTCGTAGCGCAGCACCTCACCGAGGACGTGCTCGACCAGCGCGGTCAGGACCGCCGGGTCGTCGGGCAGCCAGCGGCCCATGGAATCGTCCCCGTAACGGATCACCGGGCGGCCCGACTCGACGGCCTTCGAGACAGCCCAGAGCGCCTCGCGCTGCGCGACCCGCAGCGCAGCGCCCGGCAGGAACGGGCGACTCATCCCGGCCGCCACGCCCGGCAGCCCGCCGATCTCCGTGGCCAGCTGCGGCGCCCCGAGGACATAGCGGTCCTCGCCCCGGGTGAGCAGCAGATGCGGATGGTCCTGGAGGCAGCGCAGCAGCGCCTCGTCCGTGGTCTGCCGGACCACGAGCAGCACGGTGTCGCCCTCGATCGCATGCCGGGCGAGCCTGCGCCGCGCCGCTTCCGGGTCGAGGACCTCCTGCAGGAGCTCGGCGAGGGTCTCCGCGCCCTCGCGGCGCAGCGTCTCGCGCTCGTTGCGCACCATCGCGACCCGCAGCGCAGCCACCGTGGCGATGTGCTGGACGACGGCGAGTCCGGCGGGCTGGGCACCCTCCCGCTCGTACGCGACAAGGAACCCGGCCGGACCGCCGGGCGCCGGCACGGGCAACACGAATCCACCGGGGACGGTCGGCGGGGCGTCGACCGAGTCGGGCAGGACGCCCGGATCAGGCGCCGGTACGCCCGGCAGGAGGGGGCGCCCCTGCGGCGTGCAGAGGTACACGTCGTATCCCGAGAGGCGTTCGAGGCGGCGCAGCAGCGTGGGCGTGTCGAGGTCCTCGGCGACCAGCCAGCGCAGCGAACCGAAGACCTGCAGCTGGGCGCCGAGCCGGTGCCGGGCATCCTCCTGGACCGATGCGGCGACCTCCTGGGCCACCGCGATGAAGGGGACGGCGAGCGGGACCTCGAGGACCGGGAAGCCCCGCTCCTCGGCCGCCCGGAAGAACGTGTCGTGCAGCGGGGGCATGTGCAGCTGCGCCGAGAGGGCCAGCGCGGAGACCCCGGCGTCGTCCAGCCGCTCCAGATACGCGCGCTGCCCGGCGGCGGTCCTGGGGACCGCCAGGCCCGTCGTCATGATGACCTCGGCGCCGAGCAACCAGGGTGTCGGATCGGCCAGTTCGCTCGCGTGCGCCCAGGAGACCGAGCGGCCCAGACCGCTGCTGCCCGCCTTCACCGTGAGCTGGAGCGCGGGGTAGGAGAGAAGATCCTCAACGGTGAGTTTGTCGCTGGCCACAGACAACAGCCTATCCCTTTGTGACTTTCACAATTGCCGCGCACGATTCGGGACCACAAACTGAGGGGCCAGTCCCCGCGCATGAACAGTAGGTGGAGCGCCCGTGACTTCCTCGATCACCGAAGTCGAGACCAACGGGGTCGAGCGGATACCCGAAGCGGACCGCACCGCCCGTCCCCTCGACCTCTTCCGGCTCGCCTTCGGCGGCGCCAACACCTTCGCCACCTGTGTGCTCGGTGCGTTCCCGATCCTGTTCGGGCTCTCCTTCTGGCAGGGACTGGCGGCGACCGTGCTGGGGCTGCTCGTCGGCGCCCTGCTGCTCGCCCCGATGGCGCTGTTCGGCCCGACCAACGGCACCAACAACGCCGTCTCCTCCTCCGCCCACCTGGGCGTGCACGGCAGGATCGTCGGCTCCTTCCTCTCGCTGCTCACCGCGGTCGCGTTCTTCTCGATCTCCGTGTGGTCCTCGGGTGACGCACTCGTCGGAGGAGCCCACCGGCTCGCCGGTCTCCCCGAGTCCGACGTGAGCTACGGCGTCGCCTACGCGATCTTCGCCGGACTGGTGCTCGTCGTCTGTGTCTACGGCTTCCGGTTCATGCTGCTGGTCAACAAGATCGCGGTCATCGCGGCCTCGGCGCTCTTCGTCCTCGGCGCCTTCGCCTTCGCCGGAGACTTCGACCCGGGGTACGCGGGAGCCTTCGCCTCGACCGCCGATCCGCTCTTCTGGCCGGCCTTCATCGGCTCCGCGCTGATCGTCCTGTCCAACCCGGTCTCGTTCGGCGCCTTCCTCGGCGACTGGTCCCGCTACATCCCGACCGCCACGTCGCGCCGCCGGGTCATGGGCGCCGCGTTCCTCGCCCAGGTCGCCACCCTGCTGCCGTTCCTCTTCGGCCTGGCCACCGCCTCGATCATCGCCGCCAAGGCCGCGAAGTACGTCGACCCGGCCGCCCCCAACTACGTCGGCGGGCTGCTCGCCATCTCGCCCGGCTGGTACTTCCTGCCGCTCTGCCTGATCGCCCTGATCGGTGGCCTCTCCACCGGCACGACCGCGCTGTACGGCACCGGGCTCGATGTCTCCAGCGTGTTCACGCGCTTCAGCCGGGTCCAGTCGACGTTCTTCATCGGGGCCCTGTCGATCGCCTTCATCTTCGTCGGCCGGTTCGCGCTCAACCTCGCGCAGTCCATCTCCACCTTCGCCACTCTGATCATCACGTGCACGGCCCCGTGGATGATCGTCATGGCCCTCGGCTACTTCACCCGGCGCGGCTGGTACGACGCGGACGCCCTCCAGGTCTTCAACCGCCGCCAGACCGGTGGACGCTACTGGTTCAACCACGGCTGGAACTGGCGCGGCATGTCCACCTGGGTCATCTCGGCCGTCGTGGCGCTCCTCTTCACCAACCTGCCCGGCCAGTTCGTCGGCCCGCTCGGCAACCTCGCGAACGGCGCGGACATCTCCCTGCCGGTCGGCCTCGCCCTGGCGGCCGTGCTCTACCTCACCCTGCTCACCGTGTTCCCGGAGCCGCGCGGGGTGTACGGGCCGGACGGACCCCGAATCGTCCGGGCGTCGGACACCGAGGTCCCGCCGATCATCGGCGGTGCGGAAGAGCCCCTCGTCGCCGAACCCGCCGCCGCTCACTGAGCGCTCGCCCCGTCCGTCACCAGGAGCCACCCATGAGCACGACCGAGAACACCCCCGTCCAGGAGATCCGGGCCGCCGCCGACGCTCTTGTCGCCGCCTTCGCCGAGGGACGCCTCGACGACTACTTCGGTGCCTTCGCGCCGGACGCCACCTTCGTCTTCCACTCCACCCCGCAGCGGCTCGCCTCCACGGCCGAGTACCGAGCGCTGTGGCAGCAGTGGGTGGCCGAGGACGACTTCCGGATCCTGGCCTGCACCTCCACCGGACAGCTGATCCAGCACCTCGGCTCCACCGCCGTCTTCAGCCACGACGTCGAGACCAGGATCGCCACCCGGGCCGGCGAGGAGACCGTCCACGAGCGGGAGACGATCATCTTCGCCCGCGCCGAGGACGGCAGCTGGCCCGCCGTCCACGAGCACCTGTCCGCCCGCACCACCGGCTGACGGCACCACCCGCCCCACTGTTCGCCCGCACCACCGGGTGACCACGAGCACCACCCGTACCGCCGCCCGACCATGAGAAAGACCGGTTCCATGAGCACCACGTTCCGCAACTACATCGACGGCGCCTTCGCGGACGCCTCGGACGGCCGCACGCTCGATGTCGTGGACCCCTGTACCGGCGAGGTCTACGCCACCTCCCCGCTCTCCGGCGCCGCGGACGTCGACGCGGCGATGGCGGCCGCTGCTGCCGCGTTCCCCGTCTGGCGTGACACCACCCCGTCCGTGCGCCAGCTGGCCCTGCTGAAGATCGCCGACGCGATGGAGGCGCGCGCCGACGAACTCGTCGCCGCGGAGAGCCGGGACACCGGCAAGCCGCTCCACCTCACCCGCAGCGAGGAACTGGCCCCCGCCGTCGACCAGGTCCGCTTCTTCGCGGGTGCGGCGCGGATGCTCGAAGGCCGCTCGGCCGGCGAGTACATGGAGGGGATGACCTCGATCATCCGCCGCGAGCCGGTCGGCGTCTGCGCCCAGGTAGCACCCTGGAACTACCCGCTCCTCATGGCGGTCTGGAAGTTCGCGCCCGCGCTCGCCGCGGGCAACGCCGTGGTCCTCAAGCCCTCGGACACCACCCCGGCCTCCACCGTGCTCATCGCCGAGATCATCGGCGGCGTCCTGGAGGAGCTCGAGCTGCCCCGCGGCATCTTCAACGTGATCTGCGGCGACCGTGAGACCGGCCGGATGATGGTCGAGCACCCCACCCCGGCGATGGCGTCCATCACCGGTTCGGTCCGGGCCGGCATCCAGGTCGCGCAGAGCGCCGCCAAGGACGTCAAGCGCGTCCACCTGGAGCTCGGTGGCAAGGCCCCGGCCGTCGTCTTCGAGGACGCCGACCTGGAGAAGGCGGTCGAGGCCCTGATCGTCGGCGGCTACTTCAACGCCGGCCAGGACTGCACCGCCGCGACCCGCGTTCTGGTCCAGGAGTCGGTCCACGACGCGTTCGTCGCCGCCCTCGCCAAGGCCGCGGCCGACACGAAGACCGGGCAGCCGGACGACGAGGACGTGCTCTACGGCCCGCTCAACAACGCGGGTCAGCTCGCCCAGGTCAGCGGCTTCATCGACCGCCTCCCCGCCCACGCCAGGGTCGAGGCGGGCGGCCACCGGGTCGGCGACAAGGGCTACTTCTACGCCCCGACCGTCGTCTCCGGTCTGCGGCAGGACGACGAGATCGTCCAGAACGAGGTCTTCGGACCCGTCATGACCGTCCAGTTGTTCACGGACGAGGCCCAGGCCGTGGAGTACGCGAACGGCGTCGACTACGCCCTCGCCTCCTCCGTATGGACCAAGGACCACGCACGGGCGATGCGGATGTCCAAGAACCTCGACTTCGGCTGCGTCTGGATCAACACGCACATGGCGCTCGTCGCCGAGATGCCGCACGGCGGCTACAAGCAGTCGGGCTACGGCAAGGACCTCTCCGCGTACGGCTTCGAGGACTACACGCGCATCAAGCACGTCATGACCTCGCTCTGACACCCGCCCCTCCATGCGCCCCCGCCCCGGGTCCCGTCCCGGCGCCGGGGGCGTATGCGTGTGCCGACACGTAGTTCTTCCGTCCTGACATACGCCTTTTTGTACGGGAGTCGGAGAGGTAGGGTCGCCCGTACGCCGAGCACGGGGGGAACGCCCATGGAGGACGTACGGGTGGCGGCCATCGCCAGTCTCACGCCGTTGGAGGAGCTCGACAGCGACCCGTTCCTCGTGGACACGCGCAGCCAGCACGCCATGTGCGCCCGCTGGGCCGCCGACAAGGGCTATGTGGTCACGCGGCAGCTGCGGTTCTACGGGCTGCGTCCCGACCACCACGCCCTGTGGGCGGATGTCGACGACGGCGACGTCCAACTCTTCGTGGCGCCCAACGACCGGGTGCTCGCGCGGGCACTCACCTCGGTGCCGGAGTTCGCCGCGGAGTGCGAGCGACGAGGCGTACGCCTGGAGTTCGCCGGCCTCGACGAGCCGTCGTACAGCTCCCGTACGAAGGCGAGCGTGCACCGCAGGCTCTCCATGCCGACCGCCGGATACGACGGCTGCTGACCATCGCACTCCCCGGGCGACGTGCCGTGCGACCCTGCTGTGAAAGGCTGGGGCCGGGTCCGGGACGGCAGGGCCCGGACGTGTGAGGTGGGAAGCGGCGTGGGTGACGGGCGATGGCGTACGGCCGGCAGCGCCCTGATGCGGGTGATCGTGGTGTGGGCCGTCTCGACCCTCACCATGCTGGTGCTCGCCGGGATTCTGCCCGACTTCCAGCTCCAGTCGGACAACGGCGACAGCGTCACCAAGATCGCGTTCACCGCTGCCTGGGGCGCCGGCGCGTTCGGTCTGCTCTCCGCGCTGGTCTGGCCGGTCCTCGTGCGGGCGCTGCTCATCGTGCCCGCCCTCGTCCTCGGGATGCTGGTCTTCTTCCTCAACGGCTCGCTCCTGCTCGTCGCCCTGCGGCTCATACCGGACGGGCGCGGCGCCGCCAACCCGGAGACCGCGGTCGTCGTCGCCGCCGTGATGTCCGCCGTCGCCTCCGCGACCTCCACCGCGCTCGCCGTCCGCGACGACAACGCCTACCGCCGCAGGCTCTCCCGCCTCGCCGACCGGCGCCGCCGCCGCAGCGGCGCGGACGGCGGCCGCAGCGGACCGCCCGGCACGGTCTTCATCCAGCTCGACGGCGTCGGCCACGACGTCCTCGCGCGGGCCGCCGCGGGCGGCCTGATGCCCACCGTCGCGCACTGGCTCGCCGATGGGTCGGGCCACCGGCTCACTCCGTGGCGCACCGACTGGTCCAGTCAGACCGGCGCCAGCCAGCTGGGCATCCTGCACGGCAGCAACTTCGACATCCCCGCCTTCCGCTGGTACGAGAAGGAGACCGGCGACGTCGTGGTCTCCAGCAGACCCGCGAGCGCACTCGAACTGCAGCGCCGCGCCATCGTCCGCACCCACGACGGCGGGCTGCTCACCCTCGACGGCGCCAGCCGCGGAAACCTGTTCAGCGGCGGTGCCGACCAGCTCGCCCTCGTCCTGTCGATGGCTGCCCGGCGTGGCAAGGGGCGCCGCTCCCGGGCCGGTTACTTCGCGTACTTCTCCGACCCGGCCAACGCCGTCCGTACCGCCCTGTCGTTCGTCGCCGAGGTCGGCCGGGAAATCAGCCAGTCGACCCGGGCGCGGATCCGGAAGGACACGCCCCGGATCAAGCGCGGCGGGCTCTACCCCTTCATCCGTGCCTTCGCGACCGTCGTCGAGCGTGACGTGGTGGTTGCGGCGGTCATCGGGGACATGTTCGCCGGACGCACCGCCGTCTACGCCGACCTCGTCGCGTACGACGAAGTCGCGCACCACTCCGGGCCGCACAGCCGTGACGCGGAGAAGGTCCTCGCGCGCCTGGACCGTTCGCTCGCCCTGATCGTCAAGGTCGCCGAACACACCCCGCGCCGCTACCGGATCGTGCTGCTCTCCGACCACGGACAGAGCCCCGGGGAGACCTTCGCCGGGGCGTACGGGCTGACGCTCAAGGACCTGGTGCGGGCGGGCTGTGGGCTGCCCGTGCCCCGGCGGGCCCAGCGTACGAAGAGCGGCTCGGAGGCACGGGACGCGGTACGGACCGCCCTGCACCGGCCCGTCGAGGAAGGCGGGACGGACACCGCCGCGGCCCCGTCCGACCCGGTCGTCCTCGCCTCCGGCAATCTCGGCCTGATCTCCTTCCCCGACATCGACGGGCGCGCGACCCGCGAACAGCTCGACCGCCGCCATCCCGCGCTGCTGAGCACCCTCGCCGATCACCCCGGCATCGGCTTCCTGCTGGTCCGCAGCGAGCTGCACGGATCGGTGGTGCTGGGGCGTGGCGGCGCACAGACACCCGTGTCGGAACTGGCGGACGGGGAAGGCGTGCTGGAACCGTTCGGCCCGGGCGCGGCGGACGCGGTGCGGCGCACCGACACCTTCCCGCATGTCGCCGATGTCATGGTCAACTCGATGTACGACCCCTCCACGGGCTGTGTGCACGCCTTCGAGGAACAGATCGGCTCCCACGGCGGGCTGGGAGGTGAGCAGTCCAGGCCGTTCCTGCTCCACCCGCGCACCATGTCGGAGCCGATGGCCTCCCGCATGTCGGCGGGGCCGGGTGCGGACGGTGAGCTGGTGGGGGCCGAGCAGGTGCACGAGGTGCTGCGGCGCTGGCTGCGGGAGTGTTCCGGCCCGCAGGTACCGCTGACTTCGGACGACGCCGATGAGTCCGGCGGGGCGGACGGGACGGCGGCGGCAGCCGGCTGAGGAGCATTGTCAGTGGTGGACGGCAGGATGGTGTCCATGACGAACTCTGCTGTTGTGCTCGCCGATGCCGCCTCCTACGCCGCCGCGGTCGAAGAAGCGTCGGCGGCCGCCGCCGCGTACTACGCCGCGGGCGAGAGCACGCTCGACGACGACGCGTACGACCGGCTGGTGCGCGGGATCGCGGCATATGAGGAGGAGCACCCGGAGGACGTGCTGGCCGCCTCGCCGACCGGCAAGGTGGCCGGCGGCGCCGCGGGCGGGGACGTACCGCACACGGTGCCGATGCTCTCCCTGGACAACGTCTTCTCCGCCGAGCAGTTCGCCACCTGGACGGCCTCCCTGGAGCGCCGGATCGGCAGACCGGTCGCCGCGTGGAGCGTGGAGCCCAAGCTCGACGGGCTCGCGGTCGCCGCCCGCTACCGGTCGGGCCGACTGGAGCGCCTGATCACCCGCGGCGACGGCACGGCGGGCGAGGACGTGTCGCATGCGCTCGGCACCGTCGTCGGACTCCCGGAGCAGCTCGGCGAGCCGGTGACGATCGAGATCCGCGGCGAGATCCTGATGACGAACGAGCAGTTCGAACAGGCCAACACGGTCCGCACCGAGCACGGCGGCGACCCCTTCGCCAACCCGAGGAACGGCGCGGCGGGCACCCTCCGCGCCAAGGATCGCCCCTACACGGTCGAGATGACGTTCTTCGCGTACGGCGCCCTGCCGCTGCCCGAGTCCGGCGAGCTCACCGGCACGCTGGCCGAACTCCCGCACAGCGAAGTCCTCAGGTACGTCGCCGGGCTCGGCGTGCACACCGCGGCCGAGACGGACGTCGCGCCGCGCACCGTCACCACGGTGGAGCAGGTGCAGTCCCGGGTCGAGGAGATCGCCGCGCTGCGCGCCTCGTTGCCGTTCGGTATCGACGGCATCGTGATCAAGGCCGATCTCGCGGCCGACCAACGCGAGGCCGGTTCGGGCACCCGGGCGCCGCGCTGGGCCATCGCGTACAAGCTCCCGGCCGTCGAGAAGGTCACCCGGCTCCTCGGCGTCGAGTGGAACGTCGGCAGGACCGGCATCATCGCCCCGCGCGCAGTCCTGGAACCCGTCGAGATCGACGGATCGACTGTCAGTTACGCCACGCTGCACAACCCCGCCGACATCACCCGCCGCGACCTGCGCCTGGGCGACCGGGTGATGGTCTACAAGGCCGGCGACATCATCCCCCGCATCGAGGCCCCGGTCGCCCATCTGCGGACCGGCGACGAGCAGCCCATCGTCTTCCCCGAGACATGTCCGCAGTGCGGTTCCGAGATCGACACGAGCGAGCAGCGCTGGCGCTGTGTCCGGGGCCGCGACTGCCGCCTCGTCGCCTCCATCTCGTATGCGGCGGGCCGCGACCAGCTCGACATCGAGGGTCTCGGCGCGACCCGCGTCGTCCAGCTCGTCGACGCCGGGCTGGTCACCGACTTCGCCGATCTCTTCACGCTCGAACGCGAGCAGCTGCTCGGCCTGGAGCGGATGGGCGAGACGAGCACCGACAACCTCCTGGCCGCCATCGAGACGGCGCGTACCCGCCCGCTCTCCCGGGTCTTCTGCGCCCTGGGTGTACGGGGCACGGGGCGTTCCATGTCGCGGCGGATAGCCCGCTACTTCGCCAGCATGGACCGGATCCGCGCCGCCGACGTCGACACCCTCCAGCAGGTCGACGGCATCGGCAAGGAGAAGGCCGCCGGGGTGGTCGCGGAGCTGGTCGAGCTCGCCCCGCTGATCGAGAAGCTGGTCGCCGCCCGGGTCACCATGGTGGAGCCCGGCGCGACGCCGCCGCCGGAGCCGGGCGAGGAGGGCACGGACGCGGCTGCCGCCGTCGCGGACGGCGAGACGGCTGCCGAACGACCGCTGGACGGAATGACCGTGGTCGTCACCGGGGCCATGACCGGGGCGCTGGAGAAGCTCTCCCGGAACCAGATGAACGAGCTGATCGAGCGGGCCGGCGGGAAGTCCTCGTCCAGTGTCTCCAAGCGCACCACGCTGCTCGTCGCCGGCGAGAAGGCCGGGTCCAAGCGCACCAAGGCGGAGGACCTCGGCGTGCGGATCGCCGCGCCGGACGAGTTCGCGGAATTGATCGCCGAGTTCCTGCCCTCGGAGGTGTGAGGGGCGGACCCGCGGCCGCCCGTCCGCGAGGGGGGACGGGCGGCCGCGCCGAGCCCTTGGATTTTGCCTGAGAGTGGCTTTCTTTGCCTTCTTATTGCATAGTGAGGGCTCGGTCGTGCCTCGCTATCAGTGAGCCGACGAGTGTGTGAACGGCTGCTGCGGCAGGCCGGGGGATGAGGGACGATGCATTCTCCGCACGACGGGTGGCGACACGGCCGGTCCGTCCGCAACGGATACCGCGGTGTCACCCGCGGACTCGCCCTCGACCTCGGCAGTTCCCGCACCCGCGCCTGGATCCCCGGCCTCGGCATCGTCACCGACGCCGAGTCCACCGACGATCCCGAGGGTGGGCGCGGTCACGGCCGTCCGGTCCGGCGCGGGCGCATCGTCGACCCCGAGTCCTGCGGCCGGATGCTCAGTCGCATCGCCGACACGGCACTGGGCGCCGACCGCAGCGAGACCCTGATCGTCCTCAGCCACCCGGTCCTCGCCGGGCCCGAACACCGCGCCGAGGCGCGGGAGCTTCTCGCCGCACTCGGGACGACGAGCGTCATCGTGCTGAACAGCGCCAGAGCTGCCGCCGCATACGCCGGACCGCAGGACGGCGGCCCGCTGCTCGTCGTCGACATCGGCGCCGAGCTGACCGAAGTCACCCTCCTGGTCGACGGAATGGTCCGGGACGCCCGCCAGGCCGAGACCGGACTCAGCGACCTCGGACCCGCCGAGCCGCCCACCGCCGTCGTCCGTACCGCACTGGACATGATCATGGAGATGTGGCAGCAGGACCGGCACGGCGCGGTCCTCGGAGCCCTGCGCAAGGGCCCGTTGCTCGCCGGAGGCGGTGCCCTGCGCCCCGACATCACCAACCGGATCGCGGTCCGCCTCGGGGTTCCGGTGCGGCTCGCCGACGACCCGGCCACCACGGTGGTCCGCGGCGCGGGGCTGATCCTCAGCTCCGCGCTCCGGCACGCCGCCGTGGCGCCCGCCCTGCCCGGCCCGGCGAGGTGACCACCTTCCCGGGGCCGCCCCCGGGGAACACACCCCCGAGAGGGCGACCGGACAGCCCGGCGCACGCCCTAGGGCGTGCGGCAGCGGCCCGCCAGGCCCTGGCCGTGTTCCTCCTCGTCGTGCTCACCGTCGTCGGCGGCGCTTCCGCGGCCGTCGCGGCCGCCGGAGCCGTGACGCCGCCACGCTCCCCGTCCGGTCCCTCGCCCGCCGCCGCGCACACGCCCGTCGTTCCGCCGCCCGCCCAGCACACCGACCGGACCGCCCGCCCCGGCCACCCGCACGACACGCGGCGGAACCGCACGGCAACGGCGACCGGCCACGACCGCACCGTTCTCCCGGCCGTTCCCCGCCCCCGGGTCGCCACCGACCACATCCGCATCCAGCACCAGCTCCCGCCGCCCGGCCCCGGCGGCGCCCTGCTGCCGGGGGCGCCCGGCATCCCCGTACCGCTTCCGGCCCGGCAACGGGTCCCGGACGCCCCCTCCTTCGCAGCCGACCGCCCCCGCGTGGCGCTTCCCGGCGTACGCGGCCCTCCGAGGACGGACCGTTCCCCCGGCCACCGTTCTGTTCGACAGACCTGACGCCGCGTCCTCGCCGAGGTGAGTGCGGCAGGCGTCCCTCTCGGAGGATTTCCATGACTCGCGCCACCACGGTGCGAGCGGTTCTGGCTGCGGCCGTGCTGCTCGTTTCCGTGCTCATCACGCTGACCATGTCACCCAGACTCGGCCTCGATCTTCAGGGCGGCACCAGATTGGTGCTCCAGGCCAAGGACTCCGCCACCACGAAGGCGGACCGGGAGAGCACCGACCGAACCCTTGAGGTGCTCCGCCAGCGCATCGACTCGCTCGGCGTCGCCGAACCGACCCTGACCCGGTCCGGAGAGGACCGGATCATCGTCGAACTGCCCGACGTCCAGGACCCCCGCAAGGCCGCCGAAGTCATCGGCAGGACAGCCCAGCTCAGCTTCCACGCCGTCCAGGGCCCCGGCACGGAACAGGAGAAGGAGAAGGAGAAGGGGAAGGGCACCGGCCTGACGCTGCCCGACGAGGAGGGCCGCCTTCTTGCCCTCGGCCCGGCCCGGCTCACCGGCGCGGGCGTGAAGGACGCCGGGGCCTCCTTCGACGCCCAGCAGGGCGCCGGCTGGACCGTCGCCCTCGACTTCCACAAGGGCGCGGGCCGGGACTGGACCCGGCTGACCGGCGAAGCCGCCTGTCATCCCGCGCAGGATGATCGGCGGCGGGTCGCGATCGTCCTCGACGACCAGGTGATCTCCTCGCCCCAGGTCGACCCGTCCATCGGCTGCAACGTCGGCCTTCCGTCCGGCTCCACGCAGATCACCGGCTCCTTCGGCGCCGACGAGGCCCGCGATCTGGCGCTGCTGATCAAGGGCGGCGCGCTGCCCGTCCCCATCGAGATCGTCGAACAGCGGACCGTCGGTCCGACGCTCGGCGCCGCCGCCATCGACGCCAGCGCCCGGGCCGCCCTCATCGGCGCCGCCGCCACCGCCCTCTTCATCGCGTTCGTCTATCGGCTCTTCGGCGCCCTCGCCGCGGTGGCCCTCGCCGCGTACGCAGTCATCTCGTACGCCGCGCTGGTCGCTCTCGGTGTCACCCTCACCCTCCCCGGACTCGCCGGATTCGTTCTCGCCATCGGGATGGCGGTCGACGCGAACGTGCTGGTCTTCGAACGCGCCAGGGAGGAGTACGCGGAACGTCCCGGCCGCTCCCTGGGCTCCGCCATGGCCGCCGGATTCCGTGGCGCCTGGAGCGCGGTCGCCGACTCCAACGTGACCACCCTGATCGCGGCCGGTCTGCTCTTCTTCCTCGGCTCGGGACCGGTCAAGGGCTTCGGAGTCACGCTCGCCATCGGTGTCCTCGCGTCGATGTTCTCGGCGCTCGTCATCGCTCGCGCCCTCACCGAGATCGCGTCCCGCTCCCGGTTCGTCAGCGACTACCGGGGCGTCAACGGCATCGCCCGCCCCGGCCGTGTACGGACCTGGCTGACCCGCCGTGATCCGCAGCTGTTCCGGTCGTCCCGCCGCTGGCTGCTGATCTCCACGGCGCTGATCGCCGTCGCGGTCCTCGGCATCGTCGTACGGGGTGTCAACCTGGGCGTGGAGTTCACCGGCGGCCGGCTCGTCGAGTACTCCACCAGCCGGCCCGTCGACGTGGAGACCGCCCGCACCGCCCTGGCCGGCGCGGGCTTCGACGACGCCGAGGTCACCACGGCGGGCGCGGGCGACCTCTCCGTACGTACGGGAGACCTCAGCAACGACGAGGAGCACGCCCTGCGTGCCGCCCTTGCCGAGGAGGGTGGCCACACCACCAAGGTCCGCGACGAACTCATCGGCCCCAGCCTCGGCGACGAGCTGCGGCGCAACGCGCTGATCGCGCTCGCCATCGCCATCCTCGTGCAACTCGGCTACCTGGCGGTCCGGTTCCGCTGGACGTTCGCCCTGGCATCGGTTGCCGCGCTGGTCCACGACGTCATCATTCTGGTCGGCGCGTTCGCCTGGCTCGGCCGTACCGTCGACGGCATCTTCCTGGCGGCACTCCTCACCGTCATCGGCTACTCCGTCAACGACTCGGTGGTCGTCTTCGACCGGGTCCGTGAACTGTGGGCGAAGGCGCGCCGCGTACCCGTGGTGACCGTCGCCAACCGCGCCGTCCTGCAGACCGTTCCCAGAACCGTCAACACCGGCATGGGCGCGCTCTTCATCCTGGCCGCCCTCGCCGTGCTGGGCGGCGACTCCCTCGCGGACTTCGCGCTCGCCCTGCTCATCGGCATCTGCGTCGGCACGTACTCCTCGGTCCTGACCGCCGTACCGGTCGCACTCGTCCTGGAGAAGAGCAGCAAGGCCCCGCCGCCCGCCCGCAAGCGGGCGCCCCGGCGCACCTCCGGCGGAGGGGCGAAACGCCGGGACCCGCTCGACAACGGGGCGCGCGTGTAACGGCTTCGCGCTCCCGCAGCGTGTGCCGCCCCAGCCCGTCCGGGGCGGCACACGCTGCGGCGGTCCTGTGTTCCGCACCCCGGTCGCCGTCAGCTATCTGCAACTCGGCCGGGTCTTCGTCGCGAACATGACCGGCAATGTGGTCTTCTCCGGGTTTGCCTTCGCCGGGGCCCCCGGCTTCTCGCTCGCCGCGTCGCTCGTGGCGCTCGCCGCGTTCGCCGCCGGGGCGCTGCTCGGTGGCCTGGTCGTGCACCGTACCCGCACGCACCGGGGCAGGAACCTGCAGTACGCACTCCTCGCCGAGACGGTGTTCGTCGCGGCCGCCGTGATCGTCACCCAGGTGTCCGGCAGCCCGTACACCGGCGGGGTCCGCTTCACCCTCATCGTGCTGCCCGCGCTCGGCCTCGGCGTGCAGAACTCCGCCGCCCGCGCGCTCGCCGTCCCCGACCTCACCACCACCGTGCTGACCCTCACCGTCACCGGCATCGCCGCCGACAGCCACCTCACGGGTGGCACCGGCAACAAGGCCGGGCGCCGGGTGATCTCGGCCTGTGCGATGCTGCTCGGCGCCGTGGCCGGAGCCACCGCGGTCCTGCACGGACACCCGATGCTGCCGCTGCTGCTCGCCTTCGCGATCCTGGCCGCGGCGAGTGCCGCGGCCACCGCCCTGGCGCGCACCGACGCACCGTGGACCCGCCCCCTCACCGAGAAGTGACGCACCGGTGGGCGGACCGTCAGGACCCGAGCGACCTCAAATACGTGGCGGTCTCCTGATCGGCAGGAAGAAACGTCTCGATCGCCAATTCGGCCACCGTCACATCCATCGGCGTATTGAACGTCGCGATGGAGGAGACGAACGAGAGCACCCGCCCGTCGTGCTCGACCACCATCGGCAGCGCGAACGACAGTGCCGACGGCGGTCCCACCGGCTCATCCTGCCCGTCGGCGCTCTCCGGTAGGGGATAGGCGGCGACCTCCTCGTACAGCTCACGCAGTTCCGCCGAACGGGCCAGGGCGATCTGACGTTCCATCTGCGCCAGCAGGTCGGCCCGCCACTCCCGCAGATTACGGATGCGCGGAGCCAGACCCTCCGGGTGAAGGGTGAGCCGCATGGCGTTGAGCGGAGGTTCGAGAAGGTGCCCGGCCACCCCCTCCAGGATCAGGGCGATACCCCGATTGGCGGCCACCACGTTGTACGTCCCGTCGACGACGAGCGCCGGATATGGGTCGTACCCCTGCAACAGCTGCTCCATGCCCTCGCGCAGCGCTCCCATCGCGGGATCGTCGAGCGCGGTCTCCGAGTAACGGGGAGCGTAACCGGCCATCACCAGCAGGGCATTGCGTTCCCTGACCGGCACATCGAGATGCTCGGCCAGCCGGAGGACCATCTCCTCGCTGGGGCGGGAGCGGCCCGTCTCGATGAAGGAGATGTGGCGGGCCGAGGAGTCCGCGCGCAACGCCAGCTCCAGCTGGCTCAGCCGGCGCTGCTCCCGCCAACTGCGCAGCAGTGGCCCTACACCCGTGTCAAGCGCGACAGTTGTCATACGGAGACCGTAACGTCACCGGCACCGCCCATCGCACCCGACCTCGTGAGGAGCCGCACCATGCCCGCCGAACCGCTGTCACAGAAAGAGATCGAGGACCGGCTGCGCGAGCTGCCCGGATGGGCGCTGGAGGGAGACCGGATCACCCGCAGATACCGGTTCCCCTCGCACTTCGCCGCCGCCGGACTCACCATCCATGTCGCGCAGATCCAGGAGGAGCTGAACCATCACTCCGATCTGACGCTCGGCTACAACACCGTCTCCCTGTCGGTGAACACGCACGATGCGGGCGGCGCGATCACCGAGAACGACCTGGAACTTGCCGCGCGGGTGGAGGCGATCGCCTCGGGGCACGGCGCGGCGTGACGGAACGGGGGCGCCGCGCCGCGTGGTGGCGCCGCGTTCGTCGGGGCGCCGCGCCGGAGGGAGCGGTGCCACCCCGAGGACCCGGTTGATGCCCCTGGGCATGACCGATCTCCTTCTATGGTCTCGGGGACGGGAGTTGGGGGAGGCTGCCGGTGGCCGAGGCGCCACCGGTGGCATCTCATTCTTGATCAACAACCGACGCGCGTAACCGACCTCATGGCCGACTCAGGCACCCGGAGTCGAACGCGGCCCGCGCCTGACAGACAGCATGCTGCGCACGGGAGACTTTCCTGGGCCGACGCTGCCGTCGTACGCGGCGCGCCGCCGCTTCGCGAGGAGCTCGTCCGTCCACTGCGGACGATGAAGGGAAAGGGGGAGCACCCACTCCTTTCCACTCTCAACGTATAGCGCACTGGGGGCCTTGCGGCAAGACCCGGGTGATGCCGCAGAATCATCGGCCGAGGCCGGAACCTGCGGAAATGGGAGATCCACGGAGTGCGTGTGTTGTTGGCGACGTACGGGTCGCGCGAGGACGTCGAACCGCTGGTAGGACTCAGATCGGAGCTGACGCTGTGAACCACCTGACCACCAGCGCGTTTGACCTTCCCGGCCACCTTTCCCCCAAGGCCGACCCGGCGCTGATCGCCGACGACGAGCAGCACTTCGCGGCCATCGCGGAGTGCCTCGAGCAGTCGATCGCCGACCTGTCCGACCGCCTCGATGCCGAGCGCAAGGCGCCCGGCGGCGCAGGCCGGCAGGCGATGGACCGGGACATGGAGATCCACCGGCTGACCGCTCGCCTGCGCGCACTGCGTCGCTTCGGACTGGACCTGTGCCTCGGGCACATGGTCAGTGCAGACAACCCCGAGCCCGTGTACATCGGACGACTCGGCCTTACGGACAGCGCGGGTCGTCGGCTGCTGATCGACTGGCGTTCCCCCGCGGCTGAGCCCTTCTTCGGAGCCACCCATGCCAACCCGATGGGTCTGGCAAGCCGCCGCAGGTATCGCTGGACCCGCAGCCGGATCAGCGACTACTGGGACGAGGTGTTCACCCCGGACGGGCTTGTCGGGCACGCCGCGCTGGACGACCAGTCCGCTTTCATCGCCAGCCTGGGCAGCAACCGGTCGGAACGGATGCGAGACGTGCTCGGCACCATCCAGGCCGACCAGGACACCATCATCCGCGCGGGATCCCGCGGCGCTCTCGTCGTCGACGGCGGTCCGGGTACGGGGAAGACCGTCGTCGCTCTGCACCGCTCCGCCTACCTCCTCCACTCCGACCCTCGCCTCGGGCACCGCCGGGGCGGCGTGCTGTTCGTCGGTCCGCACCAGCCCTACCTGGGCTACGTCGCCGACGTCCTCCCCAGCCTCGGAGAGGAGGGCGTGCAGACCTGCACCCTGCGGGACCTCGTCGCCGAGGGAGCCGTGGCAGCGATCGAGGCCGACCCGAATGCGGCCCTCCTGAAGTCGTCCGCGAACCTGGTGAAGGCGATCGAGACGGCCGTCAGGTTCTACGAGGAGCCGCCCACCACGGGGATGACCGTCACGACCCACTGGTCCGACATCTGGCTGAGCGCCGAGGATTGGGCCGTGGCGTTCGAAGCGGCACCCGGTATTGCGCACAACGAGGCGCGCGACCAGATCTGGGAGGAGCTGCTCACGATCCTGGTGGACAAGCACGACGGCGATGCCTCGGCTGAGCTGCTCCGCAAGTCGCTGCTGCAGAACAGGGAGCTGCGCACGACCTTCGACCGCGCGTGGCCGCTGCTCGAAGCGGCTGACCTCGTCGGAGACCTGTGGTCGGTACCCGCCTATCTGCGGAAGTGCGCTCCCTGGCTCAGCCCCGACGAGGTTCAGCAGTTGCAGCGCGGGGAAGCCCAGGCCTGGACGGTGTCCGACCTGCCGCTCCTGGACGCAGCACGGCAGCGGCTCGGCGACCCGGAGGCCGCGCGACGCAAGCGTCGGCACAGCGCCTCTGTCGCCGCCGAACGCGAGCACATGGCCAAGGTCGTCGACGCCTTGCTCGAGGCCGATGACGACGGAGAAGGTGTGATGACGATGCTGCGCGGACAGGACCTGCAGGACACCCTGGTCGACGCGACCGCACAGCCCAGCACCGAACCGGACCTGCTCGCCGGCCCGTTCGCGCACATCGTGGTGGACGAGGCTCAGGAACTGACCGACGCGGAGTGGCAGATGTTGCTGCTCCGGTGCCCGTCCCGGAGCTTCACCATCGTCGGGGATCGCGCCCAGGCCAGGCACGGGTTCACGGAGTCGTGGCAGGAACGGCTCGAGCGGATCGGGCTCGACCGGATCAACCTGGCCTCCCTGAGCATCAACTACCGGACGCCGGAAGAAATCATGGCGGAAGCCGAACCGGTCATCCGGGCCGTGCTCCCGGACGCCAACGTGCCGACCTCCGTCCGCAGCAGCGCCGTCCCCGTCGTACACGGATCTGCTGCGGATCTGAGCTCGATCCTCGACACCTGGCTCGCCGAACATGCCGACGGGATCGCCTGCGTCATCGGCACTGGTGACATCGGAGTCGGCACATTCCGCACGACGTCCCGCGTCCGGTCGCTGACACCGGAGCTGTCGAAGGGGCTCGAGTTCGACCTGGTCGTCCTCGTCGACCCGGAGGCGTTCGGCAAGGGCATCGAAGGAGCGGTCGACCGCTATGTCGCGATGACCCGAGCGACCCAGCAACTCGTCATCCTCACGAGCTCCTGACGTCGACCGGAAGAACGCCCGCTCCTGGCCGAGTCGGTGGCGTTCCCGGACGCCGGCACACCACCGGTGCACGTGGGCTTCGGCAGCATGCGCGTCCCGAAGGGCAACGCCCGGGTGACCGTCGAGGCGATCCGCGCGCAGGGCTGCCGCGCGCCGGTCTCCCGCGGCCGGGCCGACCTTGCTTTCTGCCCAGCGATGCCGGGCAGTTGTCCTACAGTCGCCCTCATGTTGGATTACGACGCTGAGGCAGCTGCATACGACGCGACGCGCGGCGGCGTGCCCCGGGCAGAGGCGGCGGCCCGGGCACTGCTCGGCCTGGTCCCGGAGTCCGCCTGCACACTGCTGGACATCGGCTGCGGTACGGGGCTGGTCACCGAGCGGATGGCGCTGGCCCGGCCGGCACTGCGAGTGCTGGGCACCGATGCCTCGTACGGCATGGCGCGGTTCGCGCGGCAGCGGATCGGCGCGGTGGCGCTGGCCGACGCGCGGCGGCTGCCGCTGCCCGCCGCCGCGGTCGACGCCGTGGGCACCGTCTGGCTGCTGCATCTGCTGCGGGGTGCGGGTGACGTGCGGGCGGTGGTCTCGGAGGCGGCACGGGTGCTGCGGCCCGGCGGCGTGTTCGTCACCACGGTCGACAAGGACGCCGCGCACGACGTGGGCAGCGACATTGATGAGCTGTTCGCCCCGTACCTTCGACCGAGCCCGTCCGACCCCGAGGAACTGGTCGTCGCGTACGGGGCGGAGGCCGGGCTCGATGTGGTGGGGGAGAACCGATTCCTCGGCCACGGGCAGGGGCGGACTCCGCAGCGTGCGGCGCGCGAGGTGCGTGCGGGCCACTTCGTCTCCCGTCTGGAGCTGCCGGGGGCGGCGGCCGACGATCTTGCGGCGGCGCTGCTGGCGCTGCCCGAGCCGGACCGGCCGCGTCCCGAGCCGGAGTACCGGCTGCTGGCGTTTCGGCGCAGGGACTGACGTCCGGCGGGATCGGGGGTCCTGCAACATCGACTACGTCACCCCGGGCATCATCCGGATGGCCGCCACCTCCGGAGCCCTGTCCACCGCGGTCGCCGTCTGTGTCGACATGACCTGAACCGGTCGGGGAGCCGCCGATGGCGTACCTGACCGGCCGCGGCTTGCCGAACCGGCAACAAAGTTCGCCACCTGCCCGAGACCCGGCGAGGCTTGTCCGCATGACGAAGCACGCCGATCACGGCCCTCACCACGACAGCGCCCACGGCCGGCACGACCGTACCGGGCACGGCCACCGCCACGACACCACCGACTTGGACTGGGACGTCATGGGCCCGCTGCTGGAGCAGAACGGCGAGCTCAGCAGTCCCCAGTACTCGGCGGCGGCCCACTGGATCGCCGGACTGCCCACCGCCCCGCAGGTACGCAGGGTCCTCGACATCGGCAGCGGACCCGGTGTGATCTCCTGCCTGCTCGCCGAGGAGTTCCCCGAGGCCGAGGTCGTCGCCGTGGACAACACCCCGGCGCTCCTGGAGCGCACCCGGGCCCGCGCCGAACGCCTCGGACTCGGCGACCGCGTCCGTACCCTGTATGCCGAACTCCCCGACGAGCTGGCCAAGTTGGGAGAGGCGGACCTGATCTGGGCGGGCAACGCACTGCATCACATGGGAGACCAGCGGGCCGTCCTTGCCGGCTTCGCCGGAATGCTGCGCCCCGGCGGGACCATCGCCCTCGTCGAGGGCGGGCTGCCGACCCGTCAGCTTCCGCGCGACATCGGCATCGGCCGGCCCGGCCTGGAGGCCAGGCTCGACGCGATCCACGTGGAGTGGTTCGAGGAGATGCGCGCGGCGCTCCCGGACGCCAAGCAGGAGGTGGAGGACTGGAGCGCCCTGTTCACCGCGGTGGGGCTGGCCCCACAGGGCACTCGCAGCTTCCTGCTCGACCTGCCCGCGCCCCTCTCCGACCGGGCGCGCGACTATGTCATCGCCGAATTCGCCCGCCGTCGCGAGGCGTTCGCCGAGGAACTCACCGCGGACGACCTCGCCACACTCGACCGGTTGCTCGACCCCGAGGACCCGGCCGGACTGCACCGGCGCCCCGACCTCTTCCTGCTGTCGGCGCGCACGGTCCACCTGGGCCGACGCGCCTAAGAGGAGCTCTTCTCAGGGGTGCCCGGCACCGGCTCCAACTGCCACCACTGGCCGGTGGAGTCGGTGTCCTCCCATTGCTGCACATCGGCGCCGTCCGCCGTGGAGCCGTCGGCCACTTCCAGGACGAGTCCGCTGATGAAACTGACCAGCGTCACGGTGCCCGGCGCATCCAGATGCTGTTCGATCAGCCACTCCTGGGCGCCGTAGTTGTTGGCCTTCCACTGCTGGATGTTGGCGCCGTTCTCCGTGGAGGCATTGGCGACGTCCAGTCGCTTGCCGCTGTGCGCATTGGTCAGGTGGTACAGCGCGGCGCCCTCGTGCACGGGGGAGAGCTGCCAGTGCTGGCCGCCCGCCCCCTCCTGCTTCTCCGCGCCCTGCTGGACCTTGGCGCCGCTGCCCCTGGCGGAGCCGTACACCTCCAGCAGCAGTCCGCTGCCCACATTGCGCAGCCGGTACAGACCCGGTGCGACGACGGGTGCGGTGTCCGCGCTCATGACGGTGTCTCCTCCGGGTTCATCCGCAGCAGACCGCCGCCCGGCGGGGAGCCGGACGGCGGTCTGTGCGTGATTCGGTCTTCAGCGGCTGGGCTCAGGCGCCCAGGTTGAACTCGCCCGGGTTCGGGCCGAGGCGCTTGCCCTCGTCCAGCGCGGCGAACGCGGCCAGGTCGTCGGCGTCCAGCTCGAAGCCGAACACATCGATGTTCTCGGCGATCCGCGACGGCGTCACGGACTTCGGGATCACCACATTGCCCGTCTGGAGGTGCCAGCGGAGCACCGCCTGCGCGGGCGTACGGCCGTGCTTCTGGGCGATCGCGACGATCGTCGGGACCTCCAGGAGGCCCTTGCCCTGGCCCAGCGGGGACCACGCCTCGGTGGCGATGCCGTGCTGCGCGTGGAAGGCGCGCGACTCGGCCTGCTGGAACTGCGGGTGCAGCTCGATCTGGTTGATCACCGGAACCACGGAGGTCTCGCCGAGGAGGCGCTCCAAGTGCTCCGGCAGGAAATTGGAGACACCGATGGCCTTCGCGCGGCCGTCGGCGTAGATCTTCTCGAAGGCCTTGTACGTGTCGATGTACGCGTCCTTGGCGGGCACCGGCCAGTGGATCAGGTACAGGTCGACATAGTCGAGACCGAGCTTGTCCAGCGAGGCGTCGAAGGCGCGCATCGTCGACTCGTAGCCCTGGTCGCTGTTCCACAGCTTGGTGGTGACGAAGAGCTCCTCGCGGGGGACGCCGGAGGCGGCGACGGCCTTGCCGGTGCCCTCCTCGTTTCCGTAGATCGCGGCGGTGTCGATGCTCCGGTACCCGGACTCGATAGCCGTCGCGACCGCCTTCGTGGCCTCGTCGTCCGGCACCTGCCAGACACCGAAACCGAGCTGCGGCATCTCGACGCCGTTGTTGAGGGTGAGGGAGGGGACCTGGCTCACGAGCGGTCGATCCTTTACGTCGTCGGTTGGTATTCGCTTGGTCAACGATCAGGAGGTGCCATGCATTCCCTGCCGACCGGCCGTTCCGTACCCCTTCACCTGTCCCGTGCGGGACCGACACAAGCTGGGTTGGACAGCGCTCCGACCGCATCGGTCCGACGTATTGACCGAGACCCGTCATGGAGTGACTCGGGAGCGCCCCATTGAACTGCAGCCACACTCCGCTCACCCCTGAACCTCCACCTCGGGAAGGCCGGCACGGGCGGCGCTCGATCGCGCGAAGACATCGGAGCACCATCGGTCCACAGGGCTGCTGACCGCGACCTGCGTCGCACTGGTGGTCGATACCGGTTCCACGGCACCGCCCGGCTGCTGACCTTTTTGCCCAAGGGCCGCACCCGCGGACCGGTGCTCGTCACCCACGGCCGTGCGGGCCGGAACGTGCGCGAGCATCCCCATTCCTCCCTGCCCCACCTCGGCGAGGCCGGGGCGGTCAAATCGTTCGTGCCGGGACCGCACACCGCCGTACTGTGACCGGTCGACGACCGCGGGGCACACGGGCACTGTCCTTGGCGACCCCACGCGGAGCCACGATCACACGGAGGACGGGACACGGTGGGGCAGTACAACGGATGGGTTGACGAGCGCTTCGGAGCCGTCGCCGACGCGTTCTCGCGGAATTTCGACGATTTCCCCGAACTCGGCGCAGCCGTCACGGTGTTTGTCGGCGGACACAAGGTCGCGGACCTGTGGGGCGGGGTCGCGGACCAGCGGACCGGCCGACCGTGGGACCAGGACACCGTCCTGCCGGTCTTCTCCTGTGCCAAAGGCATCGTGAGCCTGTGCGCCCACCTCCTCGCGCAGGAAGGACATCTCGACCTCGACGCCCCGGCGAGCCAGTACTGGCCCGGGTTCGCGCAGCACGGCAAGGAGTCCATCACCTGCCGTATGGTCCTCGGACACCGGGCGGGACTTCCCGCCCTCGACCGGGTACTCAGCTTCGAGGAGATCGCCGCCTGGACACCGGTGACCCGGGCCATCGAGGAGCAGAAGCCGCTGTGGGAGCCGGACACGGCGTACGAGTACCACGGCCACGTCTTCGGCTTCCTCATCGGTGAGGTCATCCGGCGCATCACTGGGCTCACTCCGGGCGCATACTTCCGCCGTGCCGTGGGCGACCCGCTCGGACTACGGGCCTGGATCGGTCTGCCCACCGAGGAGACGGACGGCCGTGCCCGGCTCGTCGAGGCCGAGGGGCGGCCAGGGATGCCAGGGCCCGAGCACCTGCTCACCCGCATCGTGACGATGAACGGCGCCCTGGCCTTCCCCGGTCTCGACGAGCCGCGCGGCTGGAACGACCCGGCGTTGCTCGGCATGGAGCTGCCCGGAGCGGGTGCCACGGCGTCGGCGAGCGGCCTGGCCGGGCTTTACGCTGCGGCCGTGACCGGCATCGAGGGCCGGGAACGGCTGCTCACACCGGACACCGTGACGGACGCGGTCCGCGAGGTGTCGTCCGGCAAGGGGTGGTTGGGCTTCGACGCCGGGGCGCGCTGGGGCTCGGGCTTCCTGCTCGACTCGTCGGCCTTCCGGCCGATGCTGGGGGAGCGCAGTTTCGGCAACGACGGAGCAGGCGGCCAATTCGCCTTCGGTGACGACGAGTTCGGCGTGGGCTTCGCGTACATCACCAACCGCATGATCGGTCACGGCGACGCCCGCGCGAACCGCCTGACCGCTGCGGTGCGCACCTGCCTGGTCGGCTGACGTCCGCGTGCGGGCGGCCGCGCGGCCAACCAGGGGCCCTCTTCCGCGCACACGCGGTGCCACACCGACCGCGTACCGCGTCGGAAGGTACGGTCGGCTGCGCACGGTCACCAAGGCGCCGGGCCAGGACCGGCTCCGGCTCTCCACCACCGACTGCGACAACAACGGAGGCGCAGCGGACGGTGCGGACCAGCTGTTTCGCATCCCGATCACGCGGCGGGCTCTGTCCATGTGTCTTCCTGCCGGGGCGAGTTCACCTCCGGCGGGGCGGCACGGCCTTCTCTCAGGGGTACAGCGCGTCCACCTCGACCGCGTACGCCGTCTCGATCGCCTTCCGCTTCAGCTTCAGCGACGGGGTCAGCAGACCGTGCTCCTCGGTGAACTGATGCGCAAGGATCCGGAAGGTACGGATCGACTCGGCCTGCGACACCGCCGTGTTGGCGGCCACCACCGCCCGCCTGACCTCCATCTCCAGATCCGGGTCCCGCACCAGGTCCGCCGAGTTCATCGGCGGACGCCCCTGCATGGTGAGCCAGTGGTCCACGGACTCCTGGTCCACGGTCACCAGCGCCGCGATGTACGGCCGGTCGTTTCCGACCACGATGCACTGTGCCACCAGCGGATGGGCCCGCACCCGCTCCTCCAGACCGGCCGGCGACACACTCTTGCCGCCGGACGTCACCAGGATCTCCTTCTTCCGCCCGGTGATCGTCAGATAGCCGTCCTCGTCGAGCGCACCCAGGTCGCCGGTGGCCAGCCAGCCGTCGTGCAGCACCGCGGCGGTGGCCTGCGGGTTGCCCAGATAGCCGCTGAAGATGTTGGCGCCGTACACCCACACCTCGCCGTCGTCGGCGATGTGCACGGTGGTGCCGGGGAGCGGCTGCCCGACCGTGCCGTACCGGGTGCGCTCGGGCGGATTGGCGGTGGCCGCCGCAGTGGACTCGGTCAGTCCGTACCCCTCGTACACCGTGACGCCCGCGCCCTCGAAGAACAGACCGAGTTGCCGCTCCATCCCCGAACCGCCCGACATGGCGTGCCGGACCCGGCCGCCCATCGCGTCGCGGATCTTCTTGTACACGACCTTGTCGAAGAACTGGTGCTGCATCCGCAGCCCTGCGGAAGGGCCGGGTCCGGTCCCGAACGCCCGGTGCTCCATCGCCTCCGCGTACTTCACCGCGACCTCGGCGGCCTTGTCGAACGGCCCGACCCTGCCCTCCGCCTCGGCCTTGCGCCGGGCGCCGTTGAAGACCTTCTCGAAGATGTACGGAACCGCGAGGATGAATGTCGGCCGGAACGACACCAGGTCCGGCATGAGCGCCTTCGCCGACAGCTCCGGCTGATGGCCCAGCTTCACCCGGCCGCGGACCGCCGTGACCTCGACTATCCGGCCGAAGACGTGCGCCAGCGGCAGGAAGAGGAGCGTGGCGGCCTCGTCGCCCGGCTTGGAGTGGAACACCGACTTCCAGCGCGACGCCATCGTGTCCGCCTCGAACATGAAGCTGGCGTGCGTGATCACACAGCCCTTGGGGCGGCCCGTGGTGCCGGACGTGTAGATGACGGTCGCCACCGAATCGGGCGTCACCGCCCGCCGGTGCCGGTGCACCACCTCGTCCTCGATGTGCACGCCCGCCTCGACCAGCTCGGTCACCGCGTCCGAGTCCAGCTGCCAGAGCCGCTTGAGCTGGGGCAGCCGGTCGATCACCGAGGCGATCGTCATCGCATGGTCCTCGTGCTCGACCATGACCGCGGACACCTCGGCGTCGTGCAGCATCCAGAAGACCTGCTCGGCCGAGGACGTCGGATAGACCGGCACGGACTGGGCGCCGACCGTCCACAGCGCGAAGTCGAAGAGCGTCCACTCGTAACGGGTACGCGCCATCAGGGCGACCCGGTCGCCGAACCGGACACCGTGGGCGATCAGCCCCTTGGCGAGCGCGAGCACCTCGTCGCGGAACGTCGCCGCGGTGACATCACGCCAGCGTCCGTCCGCGTCCTTGCGGCCCAGCGCGATCCGGTGCGGATCCTCCTCCGCATAGTCGAAGACGGCATCAGCCAGCCCGCCCACCGGGGGCGCCACCGCCATGGGTGGGACAGTGAACTCGCGCAATGACCTGCTCCTTGTGGCGCTCCGCACAGCGCCGTGACGCTACCCCACCGGGTGGCGCGGCGGGAGGGCCCGGAACGACCGTACAGCGTGCCATCTGCACAGGTCAGCCACAGATATCCGGCCAGAAGGGCGAGACTGGGCGCGCTTCTGACGGTGGAGTAAGTAGCTCGCGCCGGAATCTCCACCGAATCTGTACGCCTCGGCCACTCCCGTCCTGGCGGTCAGGGGTGTTCCGTACCTGCTGCCCATCCTCCCCACGCATGCGTGCGGTCATGCGCCGTCGCGCCCGCTGATCGCGTTGATCCCGCCGATGCCACGGATCAGCCGGTCGCCGCCCGCCAGGATCGCCGCCGCGAGCGCGTCCGCCGCCTCCTGCGCCGCGTCCCGGCGGCGGCCGTGCAGCAGGACGAAATCCACGTCGCCGAGTTCCGGCAGCCCCGCCCTGGCCGGTACGGGAGTCAGTCCCGGCGGGATGAGCCCGCGGGTGTGCGCCATCACGCCGAGACCGGCGTGGGCCGCCGCGACGAGTCCGCTGAGGCTCGTGCTCGTACAGGCGACCCGCCAGGACCGTCCGTGCTCCTCCAGCACCTCCAGGGCGCGGGCCCGGGTGAGGCCCGGCGGCGGGAAAAGGATCAGCGGCACCGGGCGGTCCGGGTCGATCCGCAGGTGCGGTGCGCCGATCCAGGTCAGTGCGTCCTGCCAGACCAGTTCGCCGTGCGTGTCACCGGTCCGCCGCTTGGCGAGGACGAGATCGAGCCGTCCCGCCGCCAGTTGCCGGTGCAGCGTCCCGGACAGCTCGACCGTCAGCTCCAGCTCGACCTCGGGGTGGTCGCGGCGGAACGACTCCAGAATCTCCGGCAGCCGGGTCTGTACGAAGTCCTCGGACGCCCCGAACCGCAGTCGCCCGCGCAGCCGCGTCCCGGTGAAGAACGCCGAGGCCCGCTCGTGGGCCTGCAGGATCGTCCGCGCGAAGCCGAGCATCGCCTCACCGTCCACGGTGAGATCGACCCGGTGCGTGTCCCGGGTGAACAGCTGGCGCCCCGTCGCGTCCTCCAGCCGCCGCACATGCTGACTCACCGTGGACTGCCGCACGCCCAGCCGGCGGGCGGCCTGGGTGAAGCTCAGCGTCTGGGCGACGGCAAGAAAGGTGCGGAGCTGTGCAGGATCGTACATAGCGCCCAGGCTATCGCGATTCGTGATGACAGTGAGAGCGGTATGCCGGATTCCCGATCGCGATGATCAAGAGCAGGATGGAGAGGGCACGACCTGAACGAGAGACACGTGGAGCACATGAGCCGCCGCACCTTCAAGCTGCCGTCCTGGCTGCCGATCGACCCGTACATCCTCGCGCTGATCGGCACGGTCGTGCTCGCGGCGCTGCTGCCCGCATCGGGGACCGCCGCGAATGTCGCCGACGGTGCGTCGACCGGAGCGGTCGCCCTCCTCTTCTTCCTGTACGGCGCCCGCCTCTCGACCGCCGAGGCGCTCGACGGCCTCAGGCACTGGCGGCTCCACCTCACCGTCCTGATCTGCACCTTCGTCGCGTTCCCGCTGCTGGGACTGGCGGGCAAGGGGCTGGTTCCGTACGTCCTGACCCCGCAGCTCTACAGCGGGTTCCTCTTCCTCTGCCTCGTCCCGTCGACCATCCAGTCGTCGATCGCCTTCACCTCGATCGCCCGCGGCAACGTGCCGGCGGCGATCTGTGCGGGCTCCTTCTCCTCGATCGCCGGGATCTTCCTCACTCCACTGCTCGCCGCGGCGCTGCTCGGCAACAGCGGCGGCGGATTCTCGGCCGACGCGCTGCTGAAGATCGGGCTCCAGCTGCTGCTCCCGTTCATCGCCGGCCAGCTGCTGCGCCGCTGGATCGGCGGCTTCCTCATCCGCCACAAGAAGGTCCTCGGCTATGTCGACCGGGGCTCGATCCTGCTGGTCGTCTATACGGCGTTCAGTGAGGGAATGGTCGCCGGCATCTGGCACCAGGTCACTCCGGCGAGGCTGGGTGCGCTGCTCGCGGCCGAAGCGGTGCTGCTCGCGCTGATGCTGGCGCTGACCTGGTTCGGGGCGAAGCGGCTCGGCTTCGAGCGAGGAGACCGGATCGCCATCCAGTTCGCCGGTTCGAAGAAGAGCCTGGCGTCCGGGCTCCCGATGGCCAGCGTGCTCTTCGGGGCGCACGCGAGCCTCGCCGTGCTGCCCCTGATGCTCTTCCACCAGATGCAGTTGATGGTGTGCGCGGTGATCGCGAAGCGGCGCTCGCGGGATCCGCAGGACGAAATCCGGGAGAGCCCGGGGACTTCGGCGAGCGGTCCGGTGGCGCAGACGCGCGTCCGGGTGGGCTGACGCGCTGACCCGAGGGCGCCGATGGCGGATGCCACGGGGGCGGGACCGGCCGGCGCAGGGGGCGCTCCCCGCCGGCCGGACCCCTGACCCGTGTCACGGGCCGGGCACCTCAGCCCTGGCCGACCGTCGCCTCCAGAGCGATGCGGTGCTCACCCGTGTACACGTTCATGGACGGACCCCGCAGAAATCCGACCAGGGTCAGTCCGGTCTCCGCCGCCAGATCCACGGCCAGCGACGACGGCGCCGAGACCGAGGCCAGCATCGGGATCCCGGCCATCACCGCCTTCTGCGCCAGCTCGAAGGAGGCCCGCCCCGACACCAGCAGAATCGCCCGGGACAGCGGCAGCCGGTTGTCGGTCAGGGCCCGGCCGACGAGCTTGTCGACCGCGTTGTGCCGACCGACGTCCTCCCGGATGTCGAGCAGTTCCCCGGTCTCGGAGAACAGCGCCGCCGCATGCAGGCCCCCGGTCCGGTCGAAGACCCGCTGCGACTCACGGAGCCGGTCGGGGAGGCCCGAGAGCAGTGCGGGTTCGACCCGGACCGGGGGAGTATCGGCGATCGGGTGCCGGGTGGTGGTGCGGACCGCGTCGAGGCTCGCCTTGCCGCACAGCCCGCAGGACGAGGTCGTGTAGACGTTGCGTTCGAGTGTGATGTCGGGGACCTGCACGCCGGGCGCGAGCTTCACATCCACCACGTTGTACGTGTTCACGCCGTCCGCCGTCGCCCCCGCGCAGTACACGATCGACTGCACCTCGGAGCCGTCACCGATCACGCCCTCGCTGACCAGGAAGCCCGCCGCCAGCGCGAAGTCGTCGCCCGGCGTGCGCATCGTGATGGCGAGCGGTCTGCCGTTCAGCCGGATCTCCAGGGGCTCCTCGGCGACGAGGGTGTCGGGGCGTGCGGAGACCGCCCCGTCCCGGATGCGGATGGTGCGGCGGCGCTCGGTGACCCGTCCCATGGCGGTTAAACCCGATTCTGTACGTGTTGGAAGCCGAAGCGGCCCTTGATGCAGAGGTTGCCGTGGGTCACCGGGTTGTCGTGCGGAGAGGTGACCTTGACGATCTCATTGTCCTGCACATGGAGTGTGACGTTGCAGCCGACACCGCAGTAGGCGCAGACGGTGGTCGTTTCCGTCTGGGCCGGCTCGTCCCAGGTCCCGGCGGCCCGCATGTCGAATTCGGTCTTGAAGGAGAGCGCCCCGGTGGGGCACACCTCGATGCAGTTGCCGCAGTAGACACACGCCGATTCGGTGAGCGGCGCGTCGTGCTCGGTGGAGATCCGAGCGTCGAAGCCACGGCCCGCGACCGCGATCGCGAACGTGTTCTGCCACTGTTCGCCGCACGCGTCGACGCACTTGTAGCAGAGGATGCATTTGTCGTAGTCGCGGACGTAGAGGTCGTTGTCGACCTTCGGCTCCTCGTTGACCCGGGCCGCGTTCGCGCCGAAGCGGTCCGGCTTCGCCTCGTACTCCTTGATCCATTCGGCGGCCCGCGGGGTCGTCGACAGATCCGTGGACGAGGCGAGCAGTTCCAGGACGACCTTCCGGCTGTGCCGGGCGCGTTCGGTGTCCGTGCGCACCGCCATGCCCGGCTCCGCGCGCCGGGAGCACGCCGGGGCGAGGGTGCGGGCCCCCTCGACCTCGACGACACAGACCCGGCAGGCGTTCTTCGGAGTGAGTGTGTCGCCCTGGCACAGCGTCGGGACGTCCTTGCCCGCGGCCCGGCAGGCGTCCAGGATCGTCGATCCCTCCGGGACCCGGGTCTCCCGCCCGTCGAGGGTGAACTCGATCAGCCGGCGCGGCAGCTGCAAAGGAACAGCGGTCATCTGTAGACCCCCAGACGGTCGATGGCGGATTCCACGGCGTTCCACGCGGTCTGCCCCAGACCGCAGATCGAGGCGTCCCGCATGGCCCGACCCACCTCTCTGAGCAGCGCGATGTCATCGGCGGCGGCAGCGCCCGTACGGTCCTTGATGCGGTGCAGCGCCTCCTCCTGGCGGACGGTTCCGACGCGGCAGGGGACGCACTGGCCGCAGGACTCGTCGCGGAAGAACTCGGCGATCCGCAGGAGGATGCGCGGCAGTTCGACCGAGTCGTCGAGGACCAGCACCACCCCGGAGCCGAGCGTCGTGCCGGCCGCGCGTGTCCCCTCGAAGGTGAGGGGGATGTCGAGCTCGTCGGGGCGTACGAAGCCACCCGCCGCGCCGCCGAGCAGCACGGCCCGCACACGGTCCGGGGGCCCGGCCAGTTCGAGGAGTTCGCGCAGCGTCGCGCCGAACGGCAGCTCGTAGATCCCGGGCCGCGCCACCTGCCCCGACACGCAGAACAGCTTGGTGCCGGTGGACGAGCCGGTGCCGGTCGCGGCGTAGGCGGCCGCGCCGTGCTCCAGGATCGGCAGCACGTTGAGGAGCGTCTCGACGTTGTTGACGGCGGTCGGCTTGCCGAAGAGACCCTTCTCGACGGGGAACGGCGGCTTGGAGCGGGGTTCGCCGCGCTGCCCCTCGATCGAGTTGAAGATCGCGGTCTCCTCGCCGCAGATGTACGCGCCCGCGCCGCGGCGGATCTCGATGTCGAAGGCGTAACCCTGGCCCAGGACGTCCGGACCGAGCAGCCCACGGGTGCGTGCCTGGTTCAGGGCGTGGCTCAGGCGTTCGTACGCGCGTGGGTACTCGCCGCGCAGGTAGAGGTAGCCGTGGTGGGCGCCGATCGCGAACCCGGCGATCGTCATGGCCTCGACCAGGGCGTACGGGTCGCCCTCCATCAGCACCCGGTCCTTGAAGGTGCCGGGTTCGCTCTCGTCCGCGTTGCAGACCAGGTAATGCGGGGTGTCCGGCTGCTGGGCGGTGGCCTGCCACTTGCGGCCGGTGGGGAACGCGGCTCCGCCGCGGCCGACGAGCCCGGCGTCCAGGACTTCCCGGGTCACGGCGGCCGGGCCGAGCGCGAAGGCCCGCCGGAGCGCGGTGTAGCCGCCGGTCGCCCGATACGCGTCGAGGGACGCCGGATCGACGGTCCCGATCCGGCGCAGCAGCACCAGCTCGGGGTCCCCGGCCTGAGGAGTGGCGGCCTGTGCCGGGGGTTCGGTGGGGGCTGTCGCGGGGGAGCGGGTCGCGGTGAGGAGGGCGGGGGCGGTGGCGGGGGCGATGACCGCTGCGCACCGGCGGGCGCCTGCGGCGGGCTCGTTCCCCACCTCGACCCCTCCCGTGACCAGCGGGCCCGGCCCCCCGGACCCCGGGTCCTCAAGTGCCGGACCGGCGGGGCGTGCCGGAGCATCCGGAGTTTCGCCCGCCTGCAGCAGGAGCGCCGCCGGGGCCCGTTCGCACAGGCCCAGACAGGGGCTCTCCTGCCAGACCGCGCCCTCCGTCGCCGTGCCCGCCGGACCGAAGGACTCGGTCAGGTCCGCGCAGAGCTCCGCCGAACCGCGCGCCGCGCACGCCAGGTCCGTGCAGACATGAAGGACCTTGGCGGGGCGGGGCCGCACGGAGAACATCGAGTAGAACGTCGCCACCCCGTATGCCTCCGCGGGCGGCACCGTCAGCCGTCGGCAGATGTAGTCGAGCGCACCCTCACTGATCCACCCCATGCGGTCGTTCACCGCGTGCAGCGCCGGAAGCAGCTGGTCGCGGCGGTCGCGGGCGGCCGAGGCGCCGCCCTTCGCCCAGCGCAGATCCTCGTCGGTGCGCTCGGCCCCTCCCTCCCAGCCCGACGGTGCGGGGCCCAGCACGCCGTCCACCGCGTCCCGTTCGGTCGCGCTCGGGACAGCCCCGGTGTATTTCAGGTCCATGCGGGCACCAGCTTCTCTATCCGTACGGCGGAGGCCTTGAACTCGGCGGTTCCGGCGATCGGGCAGTTCGCCTCGATCGTCAGCTGGTTGGTGTCGACCTCGTCCGGGAAGTGCATCGTCATGAAGGCGAGACCGGGGCGCAGCCCGGGATCGATCCACACAGGCGCGGTGACACTGCCGCGCCGGGACGACACCCGTACCTCCTCGCCCGTTGTCACACCGTACGACGCCGCGTCCTCCGGACAGAGCTCGATGTACTCGCCCCGCCGCAGCGGTGAGGCGTAACCACCGCTCTGTACACCGGTGTTGTACGAGTCGAGGCGCCGCCCGGTGGTCAACCGCAGCGGGTACTCCTCGTCGGTGAGGTCGACGGGCGGATCGTGCTCGACGAGTCCGAACGGGGCGGCGGGGCCACGCCGTACCGGGTCGGTTTCCCAGAGCCGGGCATGCAGGAAGCTCCGAGGGAGTTTCTCCGTGTCGGGGCACGGCCACTGGAGCCCCTGGTGCTCCTCCAACCGGTCGTATGTCATCCCGAAGTGGTCGGGGGAGAGGGAGCGCAGCTCGTTCCACACGGTTTCGGCGTCCGCGAACTTCCATGCGTGACCGAGGCGTTCGGCCATCGCGCAGATGATGTCGATGTCCTCGCGCGCCTCGCCCGGCGGCACCAGCGCGGCGCGGACCCGCTGGACCCGCCGTTCGCTGTTGGTCGTGGTGCCGTCCGTCTCCGCCCAGGCGGCAGTCGCGGGCAGAACGACATCGGCGAGCTCGGCGGTCTTCGTCAGAAAGATGTCCTGGACCACCAGATGGTCCAGCGTCCTCAGCCGCCGCACGGCCTGCTCGCTGTCGGCCTCGGACTGCGCCGGATTCTCCCCGATGCAGTACACGGCACGCAGTTCGCCGGTCTCCATCGACTCGAACATCTCGGTGAGCGTCTTGCCGTACCGGGGCTGGATGACGGTGTCCCAGGACCGCTCGAACTTCTGCCGCGACACAGGGTCGAGGATGTCCTGGAAGCCGGGCAGCTTGTTCGGGATGGCGCCCATGTCGCCGCCGCCCTGCACGTTGTTCTGCCCGCGCAGGGGCTGCACCCCGGAGCCGTAGCGCCCGACGTGCCCGGTGAGCAACGACAGATTGATCAGCGCGCGGACGTTGTCGGTGCCGTTGTGGTGTTCCGTGATGCCCAGCGTCCAGCACAACTGGGCCCGTTCGGCGGTGGCGTACGCATGCGCGAGGTCGCGGATCGCCTGGGCCGGGACACCGGTCACCTGCTCGGCGGCGCTCGGCGTCCAGGGTTCGACGAGCGCCGCGTACTCCTCGAAGCCGGTCGTTGCACGGTCGACGAACGCGCGGTTGACCAGTCCGGCATGGATGATCTCGCGGCCGATCGCATGGGCCAGCGGGATGTCCGTACCGACATTGAGACCGAGCCAGCTCTCCGCCCACTCGGCGGTCGAGGTGCGGCGCGGGTCGACGGCGTGCATCCGCGCACCGTTGCGGATGCCCTTCAGCACGTGCTGGAAGAAGATCGGGTGGGCGAAGCGGGCGTTGGAGCCCCACATCACGATGAAGTCGGTGTGTTCGACCTCTTCGTACGAGGAGGTGCCGCCGCCCGACCCGAACGCGGCGGAGAGCCCGGCGACGCTCGGGGCGTGGCAGGTCCGGTTGCAGGAGTCCACATTGTTGGTTCCCATGACCACCCGGGTGAACTTCTGCGCCACGTAGTTCATCTCATTGGTGGCGCGGGCGCAGGAGAGCATCGCGAAGGCGTCGGGACCGTACGCGTCGCGCGTCCGGCGGAAGCCGTCCGCCGCGCGTGCCAGTGCCTCGTCCCAACTCGCCTGTCGCAGAGTGCCGTTCGCGTCCCTCACGAGGGGATGCGTCAGACGCTCGTACTGCTTCTGCTGCCGCCGGCGGCGGTTGTCACTCATGGTGCGCTCCCTGCTGTGGCCGTGGTGGCCGAGGAGGTGGTGGCGAGGAGATCGGCGAGCGCGTGCACGGCGCGCAGCGTCGGAACGGGCACCCCAGCGAGATCGGCCAGTTCGACGACGGCCGCGAGCAGCACATCGAGTTCGAGTGGTTTGCCCTTCTCCAGGTCCTGGAGGGTGGAGGTCTTGTGGTCGCCGACGCGTTCGGCCCCCGCGATGCGCCGCTCCACGGAGATCTCGGGGCGGCAGCCGACAGCGGCCGCGACACCGAGGGTTTCGCGCATCATCGACCCGACAAGGGCCCGGGTGTCCGGATGGCGGCAGATCTGCCCCATGGTGGCCCGCGCGAGCGCACTGATCGGGTTGAAGGAGATGTTGCCGATCAGCTTGATCCAGATGTCGTTGCGCAGATCCGGTTCGACGGGGCATTTGAGTCCGCCCGCGACCATGGCCTCACTGAAGTCGTGGCAGCGCTGCGACACGGTCCGGTCCGGCTCGCCGATCGAGAACCGGGTGCCTTCGAGGTGGCGCACGACACCGGGTGCCTCGATCTCGGTGGCTGCGTACACGACGCACCCGATGGCGCGCTCGGGCGGCAGTGTGGCGCTGACCGTGCCCGCCGGGTCGACGCTGTCGATACGCCGTCCGGCGTGCGGCCCCGACAGGCCGTGGAAATACCACCAGGGGATGCCGTTCTGAGCGGCGATCAGGGCGGTGCGGTCGTGCAGCAGCGGATGGACCAGCGGGCCCGACGCCGCGTACGAGTTGGCTTTGAGCCCGAGGAACACATAGTCGACGGGCCCGACCTCCGACGGGTCGTCGGTGGCAGCCGGACGCGCGGTGAAGTCACCGCGCGGGCTGAGGACGCGGACGCCGTCCCGCCGCATCGCGGCCAGGTGCGGCCCGCGGGCGATGAGATGGACCTCGGCGCCGGCGCGGTGGAGCGCGGCCCCGACATAGGCGCCGATCGCACCGGCGCCGACAACTGCGACTTTCACGGGGCTCTCCGTTCGGGAAGGGACCGAGCGAGGGAACAGGAGACGATGTCAAGTCGACAGAATATTGTCTACAGTATGCGTTCAGGCGGGTCAAGGGTGTTGTCAAGCCTCCAAGCCTCGGCCGCTAATCCTGTGGGATCACGTGCCCCCGTACCGGACGGTAGCCACCAAGACTGGATAGTTCCTGCCATACGTAGCGAGGGGAACCTCTACATGACCGGCTCACGTGTCGTGGCGCTCGGCCACTATCAGCCCGCCAAGGTGCTCACCAATGACGACCTGGCGGCCATGGTCGACACCAGCGACGAGTGGATCACCAGTCGCGTCGGGATCAAGACCCGCCATGTGGGAGGCCCTGACGAGCCGGTCGACGAGATGGCCGCGCACGCGGCGGCCAAGGCGCTCGCCACGGCCGGCCTCGACCCCGCCGACATCGATCTGGTCCTCGTCGCGACCTCCACCGCGATCGACCGTTCGCCCAGCATGTCCGCGCGCGTGGCCGCCCGGCTCGGCATGGCTTCGCCCGCCGTCATGGACATCAATGTGGTCTGCTCCGGCTTCACCCACGCCCTCGCCACCGCCGACCATGCGATCCGGGCAGGCGCCGCGAACCGTGCGCTGGTGATCGGCGCCGACAAAATGGCCGACATCGCCGACTGGACCGACCGCTCCACCTGTGTCCTGCTCGGTGACGGTGCGGGCGCCGCGGTCGTGGTCGCGGACCCGCAGGCAGATGCGGAAGCCGCGCCCGGAATCGGCCCCGTGCTCTGGGGTTCGGTGCCGGAGATGGGCCGCGCGGTCCGGATCGAGGGGACGCCGCCGCGCTTCGCCCAGGAAGGGCAGTCCGTCTACCGCTGGGCCACCACCCAGTTGCCGCCCATCGCGCGCAAAGTGTGCGAAAAGGCAGGGGTCGCCCCCGAGGATCTCGCCGCGGTGGTACTGCATCAGGCCAATCTGCGGATCATCGAACCGGTCGCCAGGAAAATCGGTGCGGTCAACGCGGTCATCGCCCGGGATGTCGTGGATTCCGGCAATACGTCCGCCGCTTCGATCCCCATGGCCCTGTCGAAACTGGTGGAACGCGGCGAGGTCGACAGCGGCGCTCCGGCACTGCTTTTCGGGTTCGGCGGGAACCTCTCGTACGCGGGTCAGGTGATCCGCTGCCCCTGACCCCCATTGTGCTCGGTAGACTGTAGACGATAAGCAATTGCTCGTCGCCCGGAGGGGGACCGCGATGTTGTCCACAGGACTGCCGCAGGGAGCCGTGCCGAAGCTGGAGCGGCCCGGTCCGCTGCGCGAGCGCGTCTATGAGGCGCTGCTCGAACTGATCACCACGCGTGCGCTCCGTCCAGGCCAGCATCTGGTCGAGAGTGAGCTGGCGGGGCACCTCGGTGTGTCCCGGCAGCCGGTGCGCGAGGCATTGCAGCGGCTGAACACCGAGGGCTGGGTCGATCTGCGTCCCGCTCAGGGTGCGTTCGTCCATGAACCCACCGAGGAGGAGGCGGACCAGCTGCTCTCGGTCCGCACCCTGCTGGAGGCCGAGGCCGCCCGGCTGGCCGCGGCCAACTCCGGCTCGGCCGGCATTACCGCCCTCGAGGAGCTCTGCGCCCGGGGCGAGCAGGCCGTTGCCGACGACGACGTGGATCTCGCCGTTGCCACCAATGCCGCCTTCCATGCCAAGGTCATGGAGCTGGCGGGCAATGTGGTGCTCGCCGAGCTCGCCGGACAGGTCGACCGCCGGGTCCGCTGGTACTACACACCGGTGGCCCGCCAGCGCGGCACCCAGTCCTGGATCGAACACCGCTCGCTGATCGCGGCGATCTCCTCGCGGGACGAGCAGCGGGCCACCGAGATCATGCGGGCGCACACGGAGCACACGCGCAAGACGTACCACCAGCGCGAAGAGGGCTAGCGCGCGGCCGGACCAGCAGGACCGTTCGAACGGGTCGTCAAGGTCCGGACGGATCGCGGTCGTTACGGGCGAAGTCGTGACGGGTCGTCCAGGAAGGGTCGGGGCTCCGAGTCTCGGCCCTCCTCTGCGTTCCGCACCGGATCGCCGCCCTGCCCGTGGACCCGCCCCGGCTCGTCCGCTGGTCCGTACCCGGATGGCCCGAAGTGCGCGGGCGGAATGACAGTGGACGGCCCGTCGGCGTTCAGTGCGGTGGCGGCGGCGTGGGCTGTACGAGGCCGGACTGGTAGGCGATGACGACCAGTTGGGCGCGGTCCCGCGCGTGGAGCTTGGCCATGGCGCGCTGGACGTGGGTGCGCACGGTCAGTGGGCTGAGGACGAGCATGCCGGCGATCTCGGCGTTGGACTTCCCCTCGGCGGCCAGAGCCATCACCTCGCGCTCGCGGGCGGTGAGAACGGCGAGGCGTTCGGGCGGCACCAGGTGGCTGCCGGGTTCCGGTGTGGCGAGGAAGCGGGCGATGAGGGAGCGCGTGGCCAGCGGGGAGAGCAGGGAGTCGCCGGAGGCCACGGTACGGATGCCGGAGAGGAGTCCCTCCGCGTCCACGTCCTTGCCGAGAAAGCCGCTCGCGCCGGCGCGCAGTGCCCGGGCGACGTACTCGTCGGTCTCGAACGTGGTGAGGATGAGGACGCGGGTGCCGGACAGGTCCGGATCGGCGCAGAGCGCGGTGGTCGCGGCCAGGCCGTCGATGCCGGGCATGCGGATGTCCATGAGGACGAGGTCGGGACAGTGGGTGCGGGTGAGCTCGACCGCTTCCCTGCCGTCGGCGGCTTCGGCGACCACGTTCATGTCGTCACAGGAGTCGATCAGCATGCGGAAGGTCGCCCGGAGGAGGGCTTGGTCGTCGGCGAGCAGGACGCGGATGGTCATGCGATGAAGCCCTCTTCCGGGTTCCGGGGGTGCAGGGGCAGATGGGCGGTGACGTGGAAGCCGCCTTCGGACCGGTGGCCGGCGTACAGGTGACCGCCGACGGATTGGGCGCGTTCACGCATGCCGATGAGACCGAATCCGCCGTTCCGGGCCGCAGTGGTGCGGGCTGTGGCCTCTCCGTCGTCGGTGATCGTGACGGTGAGCCTGTCGCGGGTGTAGTCGAGCTGTACGTGCGCCGTGTGTGCGGTGGCGTGTTTGGTGACGTTGGTGAGTGCTTCCTGCACGATCCGGAACGCCGTCAGATCCACTGCCGGTGAGAGCCGCTGTTCCTCGCCCTCGGCGGTGACGGTGACGATGAGCCCGGCGGATGCGAACGAGTCGGTGAGTTCGGCGAGCTGCGCGAGGCCGGGGGCGGGTGCCAGCGCGTCGGTGTCGTCCGCCTGGCGCAGGAGGCCGACGGTGGCCTTGAGTTCTCGCAGCGCCGATGAGGTGGTGCCGACCAGGTCGGCAAGGATCGTCTGCGCCTGCTCGGGGTGGTTGCGCGCCAGGTGCGCGGCCGTACCGGCCTGGGCGTGGGCCAGCGTCAAGTGGTGGGCGACGGCATCGTGCAGTTCGCGGGCGATGCGCATGCGCTCGGCGTGTGCGGCACGCGCCTGTACGACCTCCAGATAGGCGCGACGCAGCTGGACGGCGCTGCCGAGCACTGCCGACAGCAGAATCCAGGCGGTGGGGTTGATCGTCCTGAGGATGAGCGGCTGGTCACCACGGGTGGCGAGCAGCGTGGTCGCCGTCAGCAGCGCGGCGATGGTGAGCGTGTAGGCGCGGGTGGTTGTCCGGTCGGCGCCGACGGCCAGCCGGTAGAGCGCCGCCATGACCGGTCCCAGCAGCAGGGGGGTGAGCAGGAATCCCGGCACGCCCGTGGCCACGGCGCAGGCCGCGGTCACCGCGACGACGGTGCGGGGGTGGCTGCGGTTCCACAGCAGGGCCGCGCAGCCGACGGCCGAGAACAGCACGGCGATCCACCACTCGGCCCGGATGGCGGGCTCCATGCCGCTGATCACGCTTCCCGGGACGGAGACGACGAACAGCAGCAGGGCCACAGCCGCGTCGACGCCGCGGGGATGGTCGTTCGCGTATCGCTGCCAGTCGGTCATCATCGAATTCTCCGGTCCGGTAGATCCATGGTGGGCGACGCGGGCGCCGAGCAGCCAACGAGGGCCGCCCGTGTTCTCCATGGGCGGCCCTGCGGTGGGTGCGGCGGTCAGACGCGGACCGACTCCCGGTCGGCCGCCGCGGCCTGCGCCGGGGCGGCGGCGGACCGCCGGCTGAGAGCCTCACCTTCCACGTCGACGCGGGGCAGCAGCTTGTCCAGCGGGCGGGGCAGCCACCACGCCGCCTTGCCGAGCAGGGCGAGCACGGCGGGGACGAACGCCATGCGGACGACGAACGCGTCGAACAGGACGGCCGTGGCCAGACCGAACCCGATCGTCTTGATCATGGATTCGCCGGCGCCGATGAACCCCGAGAAGACAGCCATCATGATGAGCGCGGCCGCCACCACGACGCGGGCGCTGTACCGGAAACCGGTGACGACCGCCTGGCCGGGCCGGTCTCCGTGGACGTACGCCTCCCGCATGCGGGCGACCAGGAAGACCTCGTAGTCCATGGCGAGACCGAAGACGATGCCCACCAGGAAGATCGGCATCAGGCTCATGATCGGGCCGGTCTGCTCCACGCCGAGGAGGCCGGCGCCCCAGCCCCACTGGAAGACCGCGACGACCGAGCCGAGAGCGGCCAGCACCGACAGGAGGAAGCCGAGGGCCGCCTTGATCGGTACGAGCACGGAGCGGAAGACCACCGTCAGGAGCAGGATGGCCAGACCCACCACGACCGCGAGGTAGGGAATCAGCGCGTCCTGGACCTTCTGGGCGACGTCGATGTTCATCGCTGTGGTGCCGGTGACCTCGAAGGTCACTCCGGTGGCGGACGTGACCGTGGGGCGTTCGGTGCGGATGGTGTGGACGAGGTCCTTGGTCTTCTCGGTGCTCGGCCCGGCGGCCGGGACGGCGGAGAATACCGCGGTGTCACCGGCGGGGTTGAACCGCGCCGGCGAGACGGAGACGACCCCTTCGGTGGCGCCGATCTTCTGCTCGATCGTCGTCACCGCGGCCTTCGGGTCGTCGGCACCCTTGGCGTCCACGACGATGGTCAGGGGCCCGTTGAAGCCGGGTCCGAAGCCGTCGGCGAGCGCGTCGTAGGCGCGGCGCTCCGTGGTCGAGGTGGGTTTGGCCTCGTCTCCGGGCATGCCCAGCTGCAGATCCATCACCGGCAGCGCCAGTGCCCCCAGACCCGCGACCGAGGCGAGGAGTACGGGGACGGGGCGGCGCAGGACGAACCGGGCCCAGCGGCTGCCTCCGTTGTGCTCGCCGCCTTCCTTGCTCCTCCCGCGTTTTCGGACGGAGCGCGACAGCACCGTACGCGGCCAGAAGCCGAGCAGGGCCGGGACCAGCGTCAGCGCGACGACGACGGAGATGACGACCGCCCCTGCGGCGGCGAGGCCCATCGTGGTCAGCATCGGGATACCGACCACCGAGAGCCCGGCCAGTGCGATGACGACGGTGAGCCCGGCGAAGACGACCGCCGACCCGGCGGTACCGGCCGCCAGACCTGCCGCCTCCTGGGGTACGTGTCCCTTGGCCCGCTCCTCCCGGTAGCGGGAGACGATGAACACGGCGTAGTCGATGCCGCACGCGAGGCCGAGCATCGTGGCCAGGGTGCCGGTCGTCGCGGACAGGCCCAGGGCACTGCCCAGGGCGAGAATCGACGCCATGCTGACACCGACGCCGATGATCGCGGTCAGCAGCGGCAGCCCGGCGGCGGCCAGTGAACCGAAGGTCATCAGCAACACCACGGCGGCGATGGCGATGCCAATCCCCTCGGCCCCTCCGCCCGCCGCCGGCCGGGTCGCCAGCGCGGTTCCGCCGACCTCGACGGTCAGGCCCGCGTCCCGGGCCTCCTGCAGGGCGTCCTCCAGCTTCTGCTTGCTCGCGTCGGTGAGGTCGTCGGCCTTCACCCTGTAGGTGACGGTCGCGTACGCCGTGGAGGCGTCCTTGCTCACCGAATGCGCCTGGAAGGGGCTCACCGCACCCGCGACCTGAGCCCCGTCGGCCGCCTCGACCACGGTCTTCTCGATGGCCGACCGGTTCCCGGCCGCGGTGACCTTCTGCCCGTCGGGAGCGACGAAGACGACCCGGGCGCTCGCCCCGTCGGCCATCGACCCGGGGAAGCGCTGCTCCATCAGGTCGAATGCCTTCTGGGACTCGATGCCGGGCATGGAGGACCCCTCGTCGGGGGCGGCGGGAGCTGTGACGGCGCTGAAGCCGACAGCACCCAGCACCGCCGCCCACAGCAGGGCGACGTACCAGCGTCGCCGGAAGGCCAGACGGCCCAGTCGATAGAGAAAAGCAGCCACGGGCAGGGGTCTCCACATCTGAATCTCGGATACCTCCCCAGGTTCTCCGGGCACGGCCCGTCCCGTCGTCGTGCGCCTGCTGACAATCCCGCTACTGAAATCGCAGTAGTTGTGCTCCGGCACGTCCCCGACGGGCATGACAGACCACTGCTCCTGCCACCCGCCGGTGCCCTCCTCCTGCACATCGAAGGACAGGTCCTGTCCGATATTCACACACGTTCATGTTCAAGCGAACATTGATGTGTTAGAAATGAGTCATGGGTGTCGCCAATCGTCTGGACCTGACCCTGCGACTGGTGCAGGGCTCCGACCGGGTTTCCGTGTCGGAGCTCTCCCATCGCCTGGGGGTCTCCGAAATGACTGTTCGAAGGGACCTGGACGCGCTGGAGCGACAGGGGCTGGTGCGCCGGGTGCACGGCGGCGCCGTCGCCACACGTTCGCGTGAGGAGGGGGCGGGCTTCGCGGCCCGTGAGCCGTGGCAGGCCGCGACGAAGGACCGCCTCGGTGCGGCCGTGGCCGCGATGGTCGAGCCGGGATCTCGTGTGCTGCTGGACGCGGGCACCACCACCGTGCACGTTGCGAAGCATCTGGTCGAACGCGCCCCGTTGACGGTCGCGGTGCTCAGTCTGCAGGCGGCGGTCTGCCTGGCGGACCGGCCCGGCATCGAGCTGCTGGTCGTCGGCGGCCGGTCCCGTTCCGGGGAGCAGTCGCTGGTCGGCCCGCTTGCCCTGCGCACACTTGAGGCCCTGGCCTTCGACTGCTTTGTGCTGTCCATCGGCGGTGTGCACGCCGAGTACGGGTGGTCGGAGTTCTCGCTGGACGACGCAGCCGTCAAACAGGCCGCCCTTACGCAGGCGGCGCGCACGATCGCCGTGGCGGACGCGACCAAGCTCGGGGTGCGCGCTTTCAGCCAGGTCGCCGCGCTGGGGGCGGTGGACGCCTTCGTCACCGACGCCGCGGCCCAGGATGCCGCCACGCACCCCAATGGTCCGCTGACCCTGACGGCCCTGCGCGATGCGGGCGTCAGCACGGCCCTGGCCTGAACTCCGTCCGCCATGAGGAGCGCATCATGACCGCTGTCCCACGACCGCTGATGATCCTGGTCGCCGGCCCGTACCGGTCGGGCACCGGGGACGATCCGGTCAAGCTCGACGCCCATGTGCGGGCGATGAACCAGGCCGCACTGGTGCTCTTTCGCTCCGGCCACCTGCCGGTCACCGGCGAGGCTCTCGCCCTTCCCTTGCTGGAGACCGCGGGAAGCGCCGGTCCTGGCGATGCGGCATTCCAGGAGATCTTCCACCCCATCGCCGAACTGCTGCTGGCGCGCTGCGACGCGGTGCTGCGCATCGGCGGTCCCTCGGACGGCGCGGACCGGATGGTCGCGAGGGCCCGGGATCAGGGGCTGGACGTCTACACCCGTATCGACGACATCCCATCCGCCCGGTGACGGCCGGCCTGGACACCCCCGACCGCCGCGGCCGTACCGGCCTGGACCGGCAGGGCCGCGACCTGACCGGCAACCCGCGGGTGCGAATCGAAGACGTGGAAGTGCTGTCCTGCGACTGGTACGTCCTGCGCCGGACGACCTTCGACTACCGGCACAGCGACGGCCACTGGAGCCGGGAGCAGCGGGAGACCTACGACCGGGGCGACGGCGCCACGATCTTGCTCTACAACACCGATCACCGCACTGTGCTGCTGACTCGCCAGTTCCGTCTGCCCGCCTATGTCAACGGGCACCCCGACGGCATGCTGATCGAGACCGCCGCCGGGCTCCTCGACGGCGACAGCCCCGAGGAAGCCATCCGCAGGGAAGCCGCCGAGGAGACCGGACACATCATCGGCACCCCCGAGCGCGTCTTCGAGGTGTACATGAGCCCCGGCTCGGTCACCGAACGCCTGCACTTCTTCGCTGCCCCCTACCGTCCGCAGGCCTCCGCCGCCGACGGGTACGGGATCGCGGCCGAGGGTGAGGACATTGCGACGGTGGAACTGCCCTTCGCGGAGGCGCTCGCGATGGTCCGCACCGGCGCCATCGCCGACGCCAAGACCATCATGCTGCTGCAGTGGGCGGCCCTGGACGGCCCGTACCGGCACTCCTGATTGCCCGCCCGGCCACGGCGCCGGCCTCGAAATGCCTCCGCGCCGACGGCAGATCCACGACTCGACCGCACGGCTTTGTCCTCAGTGTGGAGAAAGTTGTAGCGGATTCCTGCGCAACTTCTTCCCAGTACCGGCAACCGCTGCTACGTTCCATTCGAAAGCCCGACGGATGAGCCGATGTGGCGGGGAGGGGCGCGTGAGACGTATGACGGCACGACCCGCGAATGCGCATCAGGCGCGACTGCTCCGGCTGTTGCGCGACGGCGGGCCCAACTCCAGGGCACAGCTGGGGGATCAGGTCGATCTCTCCCGCTCCAAGCTCGCCGTCGAGGTGGACCGGCTGCTGGAGACCGGACTTGTCGTGGCCGACGGACTCGCCGCCTCGCGCGGCGGGCGTCGCTCGCACAACATCCGGCTCGCTCCCGCACTGCGTTTCCTCGGCGTCGACATCGGTGCCACATCGATCGATGTGGCTGTCACCAACGCGGAGTTGGAGGTTCTGGGTCACCTCAACCACCCCATGGACGTACGCGAAGGACCTGTCGCGATCTTCGAGCAGGTGCTGTCCATGGCGGCCAAGCTCCGGGCCTCCGGGCTCGCCGAAGGCTTCGACGGCGTGGGCATCGGCGTACCAGGTCCGGTCCGCTTCCCCGAAGGCGTACCTGTCGCACCTCCGATCATGCCCGGCTGGGACGGCTTCCCGGTCCGCGAGGCGCTCAGCCAGGAACTGGGCTGCCCCGTCATGGTCGACAACGACGTGAACCTGATGGCGATGGGGGAACAGCACGCGGGCGTCGCACGCTCCGTGGGCGACTTCCTCTGCGTCAAGATCGGTACCGGTATCGGCTGCGGCATCGTCGTCGGCGGCGACGTCTACCGCGGTACGACGGGCAGCGCCGGCGACATCGGCCACATCCAGGTCGAACCCGACGGTCGCGCCTGTGCCTGCGGCAACCGGGGCTGCCTGGAAGCCCACTTCAGCGGCGCCGCGCTGGCCCGCGACGCCGAGGACGCGGCGCGCGCGGGACAGTCGCAGGAACTCGCCGCCCGGCTGGAGGCGGCCGGGAAACTCACCGCAGTCGATGTGGCCGCCGCCGCGGCCGCCGGCGACGCCACCTCGCTCGACCTGATCCGCGAGGGCGGCAACCGGGTCGGCCAGGTCATCGCCGGACTCGTCAGCTTCTTCAACCCAGGGCTGGTGGTGATCGGCGGCGGTGTGACCGGCCTCGGCCACACGCTCCTCGCCAGCGTCCGTACCCAGGTCTACCGGCAGTCCCTGCCGCTGGCCACCGGCAATCTTCCCATCGTGCTGGGGGAGTTGGGGCCGGCCGCCGGAGTGATCGGCGCCGCCCGGCTCATCAGCGACCACCTGTTCTCACCGGCCTGATCCTCGACCGGTACGCACCACCGAACCGTTCCCGCCTCATCCGGCCGGGGTCCGGGGGACGCCCCCGGAACAGCACCGCCCTGCCCGCTCACCGGCCCGCACCCGCCGAGGGGATTTGTCATGGCACCAGAACCACCCCTGCTCACCATGTCCGGCATCACCAAGTCGTTCCCCGGTGTGCGCGCCCTCGACGGCGTGGACCTGGAGGTCCAGGCCGGTGAAGTCCACTGTCTGCTCGGGCAGAACGGCGCCGGCAAGTCCACCCTCATCAAGGTGCTCGCCGGGGCCCACCAGCCCGACGGCGGCGAGATCACCTGGCGCGGCGCACCCGTCTCGCTCAAGTCGCCGATCGCCGCCATGCGTCTCGGCATCGCCACCATCTACCAGGAACTCGACCTGGTCGAGGGCCTCTCGGTCGCCGAGAACATCTTCCTCGGCCACGAACCCACCACCGCCCGCTTCGTCGTCCGCACCCGCGAAGGACGCACGGCCGCCGCCGCACTGCTGAAGCGCCTCGGCCACCCCGAGATCGATCCCGCCCGTCCCGTCGGCGCGCTCTCCGCGGCCCAGCAGCAGATCGTCTCCATGGCGCGGGCGCTCTCCCACGACGTGCGGCTCATCGTCATGGACGAGCCGTCCGCCGCCCTCGACCCCGACGAGGTCGCCAACCTCTTCCGTATCGTTGCCGGACTCACCGCCGAGGGGGTCGCCGTCGTCTACATCTCCCACCGCCTGGAGGAGATCCGCCGGATCGGCGACCGGGTGACCGTGCTCAAGGACGGGCGGGCCGTCGCCGTCGGGCTGCCCGCCGAGTCCACCCCCACGCGCGACATCGTCGCGATGATGACCGGCCGCAATGTCGAGTACGTCTTCCCGCAGCGCCCCGAGGCTCCCGCGGAGGACGTCCGGCAGGACCCCGTGCTCACCGTCGAAGGACTTGCGAGGGCAGGCGAGTTCGCCCCCATCGACCTGCAACTGCGGCCCGGCGAGATCGTCGGGCTCGCCGGACTCGTCGGATCCGGGCGCTCCGAGATCCTGGAGACGATCTACGGAGCCCGCAGGCCGAGCGCGGGCCGGGTCCTCGTCGGCGGGAGGCCGCTGCGCCCCGGCAGCGTCCGCGCCGCCGTCGCCGCGGGCATCGGTCTCGCCCCCGAGGAACGCAAGGCGCAGGCCCTGCTGATGCTCGAATCCGTCACCCGTAATGTCTCCGTCTCCTCCATGTCCCGTTTTTCCCGGGCCGGTTGGCTCGACCGCGGAGCCGAACACCGGGCGGCCCGCGCCGCCACCCGCGAACTCTCGCTGCGCCCGGACAACCCGGACACCCCCGTCCGCACCCTCTCCGGCGGCAACCAGCAGAAGGCCGTCCTGGCCCGCTGGCTGCTGCGCGGCTGCCGGGTGCTGCTGCTCGACGAACCGACCCGCGGTGTCGACGTCGGCGCCCGCGCCGAGCTCTATGCCGTGATCCGCCGGCTGGCCGACGAAGGCCTCGCCGTTCTGCTGGTCTCCAGCGAAGTGCCCGAAGTGCTGGGCCTCGCCGACCGGGTGCTGGTGCTCCGCGAGGGCCGCGTCGTGCATACGGCGGACGCCCGGGAGCTCGACGAGCACCGCGTACTCGACCTCGTGATGGAAGGAAGCCCGACGTCATGACTCAGCCCGTCTCCTCGGCGCAGCACGGTGGGCCGGACAAGGCGGCCCCGCCCGCCCCCGCCGCGTTGCCGCCCTCGAAGGGCGGCGGACTGCGCGCCCTCGGGGTGCGCGTGGACGTCCGTAACCTGTCGCTGCTCGGCGTCCTCGCCGTACTGATCGCCGTCGGCGGGTTCACCGAGCCCGACGCCTTCCTGGACACCGGGAACCTGCAGCTGATCCTGACCCAGTCGTCCGTCATCGGCGTCGTCACCGTCGGCATGACGTTCGTCATCACCAGCGGCGGCATCGATCTCTCGGTGGGCGCGATGGTGGCGCTCGCCTCGGTCTGGGCGACCACGCTCGCCACCCAGGAGTACGGCTTCGCGGGGATCCTCTTCACCGCCGTGCTCGTCGGCCTGGGTGCCGGACTCGTCAACGGGCTGCTGATCGCGTACGGGAGGTTGGTGCCGTTCATCGCGACGCTGGCCATGCTCGCCTCGGCCCGCGGTCTCGCCCTGCAGATCACCGACGGCAAGACACAGATCGTTACCGTCCAGTCGGTCCTCGACCTGGGGCTGCCCGACTCGTACGTCCTCGGCATCCCGCCGTTGGTCGTGGTCTTCGCCGCGGTCACCGTCATCGGCTGGCTGGTGCTGAACCGGACGACGTTCGGACGCCGCACGGTCGCGGTCGGCGGCAACGCGGAAGCGGCCCGCCTCGCGGGGATCGACGTACGGCGGCAGCGGCTCTACCTGTATCTGCTGTCCGGTCTCTGCTGCGGCATCGCCGCCTTCATGCTGATCATCCTGTCCGGCTCGGGACAGAACACCAACGGCAACCTGTACGAGCTCGACGCCATCGCCGCGGCGATCATCGGCGGCACCCTGCTCAGCGGCGGACGCGGCACAATCGTCGGCTCCGTCCTCGGTGTCCTCGTCTTCACCACCATCACCAATATCTTCGCGCTCAACAATCTGCAGAGCGATGTCCAGCAGATCGCCAAGGGCGCGATCATCGTTGCCGCCGTCCTGGTCCAGCGCCGCACCTCGGCCCACGGGGAGACCTAAGGGTGTCCAGCGGATCACGGCCGGGGCCGCGCCCCGTCCGACCCTGATCCGCCTGACACCCCCGGCCCTCGGGCCCTCCCCACTCCACCCCACCCCATCTCACCCGCAGTTCCGCATGCCACCCACGCACCGGATGAAGGGTTCCACAGCCATGCCAGAAACCAGCCGCAGAGGACTGCTCTTCGGCACCGCGGCCGTCTCCGCGGGCGCTCTCCTCACTGCCTGCACCAGCAATGAACCGAAGAAGTCGCAGACCGCGCAGAGCAATCAGCCGGCCGCGGACGACAAGCCCGGGAAGCCCGTCACCATCGGCTTCGCCGGACCCCAGGCCGACCACGGATGGCTCAACGCCATCAACGAGAACGCCAAGTCGCGGGCGGAGAAGTACTCCGAGGTGACCCTGGAGATCACCGAGGGCTCCAACGACACCGCCGCCCAGATCGGCCAGGTCAAGACCCTCATCAACAAGAAGGTCGACGTCCTCGTCATTCTCCCCGCCGACGGCAAGGCGCTCACCCAGGTCGGTCTGGAGGCGATGAAGGCGGGCATCCCCGTCATCAACCTGGACCGCATCTTCGCCTCACCACAGGCCTACCGCTGCTGGGTCGGCGGCGACAACTACGGCATGGGACTCAATGCCGGCACCTACATCGGCGAACAGCTCAAGGACAAGCCGAACGCCAAGGTGGTCGAGCTCGCGGGCATCGACAACCTGGAGCTCACCAAGCAGCGCAGCCAGGGCTTCGCGGACGCCCTCAAGAACTACTCCAACATCAAGCTGGTGGCCCGTCAGGCCGCCGAGTTCACCGTCGAGTCGGGCCAGGCGAAGATGGCTCAACTCCTGCAGGCGCAGAAGAAGTTCGATGCCCTGTGGAACCATGACGACGACCAGGGAGTCGGCGCGCTGCGCGCCATTCAGCAGGCGGGCAGGGACGAGTTCCTGATGGTCGGAGGCGCGGGCGCGAAGTCCGCGATGGACGCCATCAAGGCCGACAACAGCGTCCTGAAGGCCACGGTTCTCTACCCGCCGACGATGGCCGCGTCCGCCATCGACCTGGCGCGTGCCCTGGGGCAGGGCAAGGGCATCGGCGGGCTCTCCGAACTGGAGATCCCGACCAGCCTCACCCTTTACTCGGCCGTTGTCACCAAGGACAACATCGACCAGTACCTGCCTACGGGCTTCAGCTGATCCGCCGTCCAGGAGGGTGCTGACCCTCCTGCCGTGCGCCCACCGAACGACCGACGAGGAGGAAGCCCGTATGGCCCGTAGGGAAGAGACGGAGCAGGAGGCCGCAGCGCCGCCGACGACCGTGCCGAAGGCGACGCTCGGGGTCGGCATGGTCGGATACGCGTTCATGGGCGCCGCCCACTCACAGGGGTGGCGCACCGCCGGACACGTCTTCGACCTGCCGATGCAGCCGGCTCTCGCCGCGATCTGCGGACGCGACCTCACGGCGGTCTCCGCCGCCGCCGAACGGCACGGCTGGGCGGCGGCGGAGACCGACTGGCGCGCCCTGATCGCCCGGGACGACGTCCAGCTCGTCGACATCTGCACGCCCGGCGACAGCCATGCGGAGATCGCCATCGCCGCCCTGGAGGCCGGCAAGCACGTGCTGTGCGAGAAGCCGCTCGCCAACACGGTTGCCGAGGCGGAGGCCATGACGGAGGCCGCGGAACGGGCCAGGGCCCGCGGCCAGGTGGCGATGGTCGGCTTCAACTACCGCAAGGTGCCCGCGATCGCGTACGCACGGACGCTGATCGCCGACGGGAGGATCGGCGCCCTGCGGCACGTACGGGCCACCTACCTCCAGGACTGGCTGGTCGACCCCGAGTCGCCGCTCACCTGGCGGCTCAAGCGCGAGCACGCGGGATCGGGCGCGCTCGGCGACCTCGGGGCGCACATCGTCGACCTCGCCCAGTATCTGGCGGGAGAGCTCCTGGTGGGGGTGTCGGCGGTCGCCGAGACCTTCGTACGGGAACGACCGCTGCTCACCGGAGCGTCGGCCGGGCTCTCGGGCACCGCGGACAGCGGGGCACGCGGGGCGGTCACCGTCGACGACGCCGCCCTGTTCACCGGCAAGCTCGCCTCCGGAGCACTGGCCTCGTTCGAGGCGACCCGGATGGCGGCGGGCCGCAAGAACGCGCTGCGGCTGGAGATCAACGGCGAGCGGGGCTCGCTCGCCTTCGATCTGGAACGCCTCAACGAACTGTCCTTCCACGACCACACCGAACAGGCCACCACTGCCGGGTTCCGCCGCATCCTCGTCACCGAGCCCGAGCATCCGTACCTGGAGGCGTGGTGGCCGCCGGGCCACGCACTCGGCTACGAGCACACCTTCATCCACCAGGCCCGCGACCTGGTTCTGACGATCGCCGAAGGGGCGGACCCCGTACCGTCGTTCGCCGACGGACTTCAGGTGCAGCGGGTACTCGCGGCGGTGGAGGAAAGCGCAGAGAAGAGCTCCGTACACACCCTCGTGCAGTCCTAGGAGGTTCCGCGCATGCCCCGTCCTTTCACGCTCTTCACCGGTCAGTGGGCCGACCTGCCGCTGGAGGAGGTCTGCCGGCTCGCCCGGGACTTCGGTTACGACGGGCTCGAACTCGCCTGCTGGGGCGATCACTTCGAGGTCGACAAGGCACTCGCCGACCCCGGTTATCTCGACGGGCGGCGGCAGCTGCTCGACAAGTACGGTCTGAAGTGCTGGGCGATCTCCAACCACCTCGTCGGCCAGGCGGTCTGCGACAACCCGATCGACGAACGTCACCAGGGCATCCTGCCCGCCCGGATCTGGGGCGACGGCGAGCCCGAAGGGGTCCGGCAGCGGGCCGCCGAGGAGATCAAGAACACCGCCCGCGCGGCCGCCGCCTTCGGGGTCCGTACCGTCATCGGCTTCACCGGCTCGTCGATCTGGCACCTGGTGGCGATGTTCCCGCCAGTGCCGCCGCGGATGATCGAGCGCGGTTACGAGGATTTCGCCGAGCGCTGGAACCCGATCCTCGACGTGTTCGACGCGGAGGGCGTGCGGTTCGCCCACGAGGTGCACCCCAGCGAGATCGCGTACGACTACTGGACCACGCACCGGGCCCTGGAGGCCGTCGACCACCGGGCCGCGTTCGGGCTGAACTTCGACCCGAGCCATTTCGTCTGGCAGGACCTCGATCCGGTCGGCTTCCTCTACGACTTCCGGGACCGGATCTACCACGTGGACTGCAAGGAGGCCCGCAAGCGTCTCGACGGGCGCAACGGCCGTCTCGGCTCGCACCTTCCCTGGGGCGATCCGCGGCGCGGCTGGGACTTCGTCTCCGCCGGGCACGGTGACGTGCCGTGGGAGGACGTGTTCCGGATGCTCCGCTCGATCGACTACGAAGGCCCGGTCTCGGTGGAGTGGGAGGATGCCGGGATGGACCGGCTGGCGGGCGCACCGGAAGCACTTGCCACGCTGAAGCGGTACGACTTCGACCCACCGGCTGCGTCGTTCGACGCGGCATTCGGGGGCGGCGACTGACGGTTCCTCGCGGGGGCTCCGCCCCCGGACCTCCGCTCCTCACTCGCGCTCTTTCAGCACGTCCGGCGGGTGAGTACCGGGTCCGGGGCGGAGCCCCGGCGGGGCGGGGCGGGGCGGGGGGCAGGTCTGCGCAGCCCGGTGGCACATGTGCCGTCGGGACGGTCCAGGCTGCCCAAAACCCCCTTTGTCCTGATGTAGGAAAAAGTTCAACTTAACTCATGCACAAGGGCTTTCCACCCCGGACGAACCCGTCTACCGTCCCCTTGGTGTACAAGACATGACTCGCGTCACCGGAGTTCCACCAGGCCTTCGGTGACCTGCGCGGCAGTCCCCGCGCGGAACGGCACGGCAGCACTCGCCCGTACAACCGGCACTCTCCGGAGGACACTCGTGCACAGAACCAGAACCCGGCCCCGATTCCGTACATCCCTCGCCCTGCTCACCGGCGGCTTGCTCACCGCGGCCACTCTTGCCCTCGGCGCCCCGCCCGGTGCAGCCGCATCGGGCCCGACCTCGCCGGCCGCGTCCGACGCGGCGGCGACCGAGGACTTCCAGCAGGTCACCCTCGCCAAGGGTGCCGCCGAGACCGGCGAACCCATGTCCCTGGCCGTGCTCCCCGACCGCAGCGTCCTGCACACCTCGCGCAACGGCGAGCTGCGGATCACCGACAGCGCCGGCAACACCAGGGTCTCGGGCGTCATCCCCGTCTACTCGCACGACGAGGAAGGCCTCCAGGGCGTCGGTATCGACCCGAACTTCGACAAGAACCGGGCGATCTACCTCTACTACGCGCCGCCGCTGGACACCCCGCCCGGCGACGCCCCGGAGACCGGCACCGCCGCCGACTTCGCCAAGTTCGACGGCGTCAACCGGCTCTCCCGCTTCGTCCTCAACCAGGACGGCACCCTCGACCTGAGCAGCGAGAAGAAGGTCCTCGACGTCAAGACGTCGCGCGGCATCTGCTGCCACGTCGGCGGCGACATCGACTTCGACGCGCAGGGCAACCTGTATCTGTCGACCGGTGACGACTCCAACCCCTTCGCCTCCGACGGCTACACGCCGATAGACGAACGTCCCGACCGCAACCCGTCGTTCGACGCCCGGCGCACCTCGGGCAACACCAACGACCTGCGCGGCAAGCTCCTCCGGATCAAGGTCGCCGACGACGGCTCGTACACCATCCCCGAGGGCAACCTCTTCGCCCCGGGCACGGACAAGACCCGGCCCGAGATCTACGCGATGGGCTTCCGCAACCCGTTCCGCTTCAGTGTCGACAAGGCCACCGGCATTGCGTACGTCGGTGACTACGGTCCCGACGCGGGTGCGGCCGACCCGAAGCGCGGACCGGGCGGACAGGTCGAGTTCGCCCGGGTGACCGAGGCGGGCAACTTCGGCTGGCCGTTCTGCACCGGGAAGAACGACCCCTTCGTCGACTACGACTTCGCGACGAAGACGTCCGGCGCGACCTTCGACTGCGCCGCGCCGAAGAACACCTCGCCGCACAACACCGGACTGGTCGACCTGCCCCCGTCGCAGCCCGCCTGGATCCCGTACGACGGCGGATCCGTGCCCGAGTTCGGCACCGGCTCCGAGTCGCCGATGGGCGGCCCCGTCTACCACTACGACGCCAACCTCGACTCGCCCGTGAAGTTCCCCGAGGCGTACGACGGGGACTTCTTCGCCGGTGAGTTCGGTCGGCGCTGGATCAAGCGCATCGAGCAGGACGGCGACGGTACGGTCCGGTCCATCAACAACATCCCGTGGACCGGGACCCAGGTGATGGACATGGCCTTCGGCCCGGACGGGGCGCTGTACGTCCTCGACTACGGTCTCGCCTGGTTCGGCGGCGACGAGAACTCCGCGCTCTACCGCATCGAGAACGCCACCGGCGGCCACTCGCCCGTCGCCGAAGCCGCCTCCGACAAGACGTCCGGCACCACCCCGCTGAAGGTGCAGTTCTCCTCGGCCGGCACCACGGACTCCGACGGCGACACACTCACCTACGCCTGGGACTTCGGTGACGGCGGCACGTCGACCGCCGCGAACCCCACGTACACGTACAAGAAGAACGGCACCTACACCGCGACCGTCACCGCCAAGGACCCCACGGGACGCACCGGACAGGCCAGCGTCCATGTGACCGTCGGCAACACCGCGCCCACGGTGAAGCTGGAACTCCCGGGTGACGGGCAGCTGTTCAGCTTCGGGGACAAGATCCCGTTCAAGGTGACCGTCACCGACCCCGAGGACGGCACGATCGACTGCTCGAAGGTCGAGGTCCGCTTCGTGCTCGGCCATGACAGCCACGGCCACCCGATCACCACGGCCAACGGCTGCACCGGCACCATCAGCACCCAGATCGACGGCGGACACGACCCGAACGCCAACATCTTCGGAGTCATCGACGCCTCGTACACCGATGGCGGGGGCGGCGGCCAGGCCGCGCTCTCCGGCCACGACCAGTCGCAGCTTCAGCCCCGCCACCGCCAGGCCGAGCACTTCACGGAGTCGTCCGGCATCCGGACGTACGACAAGGCGGCTGCGCACGGCGGCAAGACGGTCGGCGACATCAACAACGGCGACTGGATCGCCTTCAAGCCGTACATCCTCGGCGACTCCACCAAGCTCACCGCCCGGATCTCGTCCGGCGGCGCGGGAGGCTTCCTCGAAGTACGGTCCGGCTCCGCGACCGGCAAGATCCTCGGCTCCGCACCGGTACCGGTGACCGGTGGCTGGGAGAACTTCCAGGACATCGACGTACCGCTGCGCGGCGTCCCGGGGAAGGCCACCGAGCTCTTCCTGGTCTTCAAGGGCGGCGACGGGGCTCTCTACGACGTCGACGACTTCGAGCTCTCCAACAGCGCCCCCGACCGGACCGCCAAGCGGGTCCTGGTCTTCTCGAAGACGGCCGGCTTCCGCCACGACGCGATTCCCCAGGGCATCGCGGCACTGAAGGAACTCGGCGCGACGAGCAACATCACCGTCGACTCCACCGAGGAAGCAGGCCAGTTCACCACCAGCAACCTGGCCCGCTACGACGCCGTCGTCTTCCTCTCCACGACCGGTGACGTTCTCAACGCCGACCAGCAGAAGGCGTTCGAGAACTACATCGCCACCGGCGGCGGCTACATGGGCGTGCACGCCGCCGCGGACACCGAGTACGACTGGTCGTTCTACGGCGGACTCGTCGGCGCGTACTTCGCCGGGCACCCCGCGATCCAGCCCGTCACCGTCCGCGTCGAGGACCACAAGCACCCGGCGACCGCCCACCTCGACGACGCCTGGAACCGGACCGACGAGCTGTACAACTACCGCACCAACCCGCGCGACAAGGTGAAGGTCCTCGCCACCCTTGACGAGACGACCTACACCGGCGGCACCATGAAGGGCGATCACCCGATCACCTGGTGCCAGACCTACCAGGGCGGCCGCTCCTTCTACACCGGCCTCGGCCACACCAAGGAGTCGTACGCCGAACCGGCCTTCCGCCAGCTCCTCCTCGGCGGCGTCCGCTACGCGGCCGGACAGGTGCAGGCCGACTGCAAGCCGAACACCGGCTACCGGCCGATCTTCAACGGCAAGACGCTCGAAGGCTGGAAGCAGGCCGGCCCCGGGAAGTTCAACGTCGTCGACGGTGAACTCCGCTCCGAGGGCGGCATGGGTCTCCTCACCTACCAGGCCAAGGAACTCGGGTCGTACTCGCTGAAGCTCGACTGGAAGCTGGAGGGAGACGACAACTCCGGTGTCTTCGTCGGCTTCCCGGCGTCCGACGACCCCTGGTCCGCGGTGAACAACGGCTACGAGGTCCAGATCGACGCCACCGATGCGCCCGACCGCACCACGGGCTCCATCTACACCTTCAAGGCGGCGAACATCAAGGCCCGTGACGAGGTCCTGCGGCCGCCCGGCCAGTGGAACAGCTACGAGATCAAGGTGCAGGGCGAACGGCTCCAGGTCTTCCTCAACGGAGTCAAGATCAATGACTTCACCAACACCGATCCGGTCCGCAGCCTGAAGGACGGCTACATCGGCCTCCAGAACCACGGAGCCGGCGACCAGGTGTCCTTCCGCAACATCGAGTTGAAGGAGCTGCCCGCCGCCTAGGCGCGACAGCCGCAGTCCGACGGCGGGCGGGGCAAAGGCCCTACCCCGCCCGCCGTCACCCCCACCCGTGTCCGCCTCGAATCGATCAGCGCCGCTCTTTTTGCACCACCCAGCCAGGATGCCCAGTCAGGGAGGCAGCCCGTGTCAGCACACGCCGTTCGTACCGGAGTCTGGTTCATCGGAGCACGCGGCTCCGTCGCCACCACCGCCATGGCGGGCTGCGCGGCTGTCGCGGCGGGCCTCCACCCGGCGGCAGGCATGGTCACCGAGACCGCGCCGTTCGCCGACAGCGGGCTGCCGGCGCTGACCTCCCTGGTCTTCGGAGGACACGACACCGTCGGCTGTCCGCTCCCCAAACGGGCGGAGGCACTGGCCGCCGGGGGAGTGCTCCCGCACGGGCTGCCCTCCGCCGTGCGGACCGAACTCGCGGCCGCCGACGCCGAGATACGCCCGGGTGGCCCGCTGCCCGGTGACACCCGCACCGACGAGGAACTCATCGCCGCGTTCGCCGCAGACCTCACCGACTTCGGCCGCCGGGGCAACCTGACCCGCACGGTCGTCGTCAACGTCGCGTCGACGGAGCCCGTCCCGGAACCCGGCGAGAACCGGCTGCCCGCCAGCTCGCTCTACGCCGCGGCCGCGCTCCGGGCCGGGTGCCCCTACATCAACTTCACCCCCTCCACCGGACTGCGCGCTCCCGCGCTCCAGGACGCCGTCGCGGACTGCGGACTTCCTCACGCAGGCCGCGACGGCAAGACGGGCCAGACGCTGCTCCGCTCCGTACTCGCCCCGATGTTCGTGCAACGCGCCCTGCCCGTACGGGCCTGGTCCGGCACGAACCTGCTGGGCGGCGGGGACGGAGCGGCGCTGGCCGACCCCGGCGCGGCAGCGGCCAAGAACGCGGGCAAGGAGCGTGTCCTCGCCGACACGCTCGGCGTCGCGCCCGAGGGGGAGGTGCACATCGACGACGTGCCCGCGCTCGGCGACTGGAAGACGGCCTGGGACCACATCGCGTTCGACGGATTCCTCGGCTCCCGCATGGTCCTCCAGACGACCTGGCAGGGCTGCGACTCGGCGCTGGCCGCCCCGCTGGTCCTCGACCTGGCGCGGCTGCTCGCCCGCGCCCAGGAGGTGGGCCTGACCGGCCCGCGGCCCGAACTCGGCTTCTACTTCAAGGACCCCGACGGCGGTCCCGCCGCACTGTCCGAGCAGTACATCGCGCTGCTGGCCTTCGCCGAACGGCTGCGGGGGGAGAAGTGACAGCTACCGTACGGGCCTGGGCCGAGCTGCTGCGGATCTCGGCGCTGTTCACCGTCCCCGGGGACGCACTCGCCGGGGCCGCGGCCATCGGACGGCGTCCCGGCCGTGGCACCGCGCTGGCCGTCGGCGCCTCCCTGTGCCTGTACGAGGCAGGCATGGCGCTCAACGACTGGGCCGACCGCGACGAGGACGCCGTCGACCGTCCGCACCGCCCGATCCCCTCGGGCCGGATCACCCCGGCCGCGGCCCTCACGGCAGCAGGCGCGCTGACGGCCGCGGGCCTGTCCCTCGCAGCCCGCGCCGGCCGCCCGGCACTGACGGTGGCCGCCGGCCTGGCCGCAACGGTCTGGGCCTACGACCTCCACCTGAAACACACCCAGGCGGGGCCGGCCGCGATGGCCACGGCGCGCGCCCTGGACCTGCTGCTGGGCGCCACCGCGACATGGGGGACAGGCGCGGAGCACTCCGTCACGCGCACGGTCACCGCGCCCGGCCCGGCGACAGGCCTCGTCCGGGCACCCGCACCCATCCCGGTATCCGCGGGGAAGCGGCGCCGCGGACCGATCGCCCGGCTCGTCGGCAGGGGCGGCCGCGCCCTGGCAGAAGCAGCCGGGGATGCGCGGCCGCGCCAAGGGGAGCCGTCCCGGCAAGCAGCCCTCCCGCTGAGGGCCGCATTCCCCGCCGCCGCCCTGCTCGGGGCGCACACCTACGCCGTCACCGCCGTCTCGCGCCACGAGACGCAGGGCGGTTCCACCGTCGCACCCCTCTCCGCGCTCGCGGCGGTCATCGCGCTCGGCGCGACCGCGGCGCGCGAACAACGGGGGTCCGGGGACGCGACCCCCGTCCCGGGAAGAGGCGCGTCGGGCGGCAGCCACCGCCCCGAACCCGGAGCATCCGCGGCCACCCCCGCCTCGCCCCGCATCCTCCTCACCGCACTCACCGGCGCCTACCTCCGGACCGCCGCCGAGCCGCTCCTCCACGCGACCCTCAACCCGTCCCCGCCGCTGACCCAGCGCGCCGTGGGCGGCGGCATCCGGGCGATGATCCCGCTCCAGGCCGCGCTCGCCGCCCGTGCCGGAGCGGCCGGCACCGGGCTCGCCGTCATGGGGCTCGTCCCACTCGCCCGCACACTCGCCCGGAAGGTGAGCCCCACATGACCATCCGCCTCGGCTACGGCACCAACGGGCTCACCGACCTCCGCCTCGACGACGCGCTCGCGCTCCTCGCGGGCCTCGGGTACGACGGCGTCGGCCTCACCCTCGACCACATGCACCTCGACCCGCTCGCCCCGGACCTCGCCGCCCGCACCCGCCGCGTGGCGCAGAGGCTCGAACAGCTCGGGCTGGGTGTCACTGTCGAGACCGGTGCCCGCTACGTACTCGACCCGCGCCGCAAGCACGGCCCGTCCCTCCTCGACCCGGACCCGGAGGCCCGCGCCGCCCGCACCCGGCTCCTGGTCCGGGCCGTCGAAGTCGCCGCCGACCTGGGCGCCCACGCCGTGCACTGCTTCAGCGGCATCACCCCACCCCACACCACGCCCGACACGGCCTGGCAGCGGCTGACCGATGCCCTGGCCCCGGTGCTCGTGGCCGCAGACCGCACCGGAGTCCCGCTCGCCATCGAGCCCGAACCCGGGCATCTCCTCGCCGATCTCTCCGACTTCCACCACCTGCGCCTCCTCAGCGGCGACCCGGAACCACTCGGGCTCACCCTCGACATCGGCCACTGCCAGTGCCTGGAGCCCTCCTCACCCGCGGACTGCGTCCGGGACGCCGCACCCTGGCTGCGCCACGTCCAGATCGAGGACATGCGACGGGGCATCCATGAGCATCTGCCGTTCGGCGACGGCGAGATCGACTTCCCGCCCGTCCTCGATGCGCTCGACACGCTCGGCGACACCGGATACAGCGGCCTCACCGTGGTCGAACTGCCCCGCCACTCCCACGCCGGCCCCGAACTCGCCCGCAGCTCCATCGACTTCCTCCGATCCCGCATCCCGTCGAGACTCCCGAAGGGAGCGACGTCATGCCGATGACCCCGCCGGCCTCGCCGCAGACGCCCCCGCTGCTGACCCGTGGGCAACTCGACACCCAGCTCGGCGGCGCCGCACGCGCCTGGCTCGACGAGGCCCTCGCCGAGGCCGCGCACGCCGCCGACCACGAGGACACCGCACCCGCAGGCCCGTACGCCGTACCCCCGTGGGAGCTGCGGTTCGCCGCCGCAGGCCGGCACTGCGGACTGGAGCACGCCGACTCCGTGCGCGCCCTGCTGCTCCTCGAAGCCAGCGCCGCCCTCCCCGCCGTGACCAGGCTCTACGAACAGGGCACCGCCGCCGAGCGGCGCGCCGTCCTCCTCACGCTCCACCGGCTGGAGCTCGGCCCCACCGCCCTCCACCTCGTCGAGGACGCCCTGCGCACCAACGACACCCGGCTGATAGCCGCCGCCGTCGGTCCGTACGCCGCCGCCCATCTCGACACGCACCACTGGCGCCACGCCGTCCTCAAGTGCCTCTTCACCGGCGTCCCCGTCGAGGCCGTCGACAAACTGGCCCACCGTGCCCGCGGCGACGCGGAACTCGCCCGCATGCTGGGTGACTTCGCAGCCGAACGAACCGCCGCCGGCCGCGCCGTCCCCGGCGACCTGCGTCACGTCCTCAGCCTCACGGCCCCCGCCCCAGCCGCCCCCACGGAGGATTTCTGATGCGCATCTTCGACCCCCACATCCACATGACCTCCCGCACCACGGACGACTACCAGGCGATGTACGACGCAGGTGTCCGCGCCCTCGTCGAACCCTCCTTCTGGCTCGGCCAGCCCCGCACCTCGCCCGCCAGCTTCTTCGACTACTTCGACGCCCTGCTCGGCTGGGAACCCTTCCGCGCCGCCCAGTACGGCATCGCCCACCACTGCACGCTCGCCCTGAACCCCAAAGAGGCGAACGACCCGCGCTGCACCCCCGTCCTGGACGCCCTGCCCCGGTATCTCGTCAAGGACTCCGTCGTCGCCGTCGGCGAGATCGGCTACGACTCCATGACCCCCGCCGAGGACACCGCCCTCGCCGCCCAGCTGCAGCTCGCCGCCGACCACGGGCTGCCCGCGCTCGTCCACACCCCGCACCGTGACAAGCTCGCCGGTCTGCATCGCACCGTCGACGTGATCCGCGAATCCCACCTCCCCCCGGAGCGGGTCCTGCTCGATCACCTCAACGAGACGACCGTGAAGGACGCCATGGACAGCGGCTGCTGGGCCGGCTTCTCCATCTACCCCGACACCAAGATGGACGAGGATCGCATGATCGCGATCCTCAGGACCCACGGCACCGAGAAGGTCCTGGTCAACTCGGCCGCCGACTGGGGCAGGAGTGACCCCCTCAAGACCCGGAAGGTCGGTGACGCCATGCTCGCCGCCGGGTTCAGCGACGACGACGTCGACCAGGTGCTCTGGCGCAACCCCGTCGCCTTCTACGGTCAGAGCGGCCGCCTGCAACTCGACCTCGCCACCCCCGATCCACTCCACGAGGGGAACTCCATCCTCCGTGGCGGGGAGTGACCCGATGCGCTTCCGCCACCCCGACGGATCCACCGTCCACCTCGCCTACTGCACCAACGTCCACCCCGCCGAAACCCTGGACGGTGTCCGCGCCCAGCTGCGCGACCACTGCGAACCCGTCCGCAGACGTCTCGGCCGCGACCGCCTCGGCATCGGCCTCTGGCTCGCCAAGGACGCCGCGAACACCCTGATCAACGACCCCGCCCAACTGCGCTCCCTGCGCGCCGAACTCGACCGCCGCGGCCTCGAAGTCGTCACCCTGAACGGCTTCCCGTACGAAGGCTTCGGTGCCGAAGAGGTCAAGTACCGGGTGTACAAGCCGGACTGGACGGACGCCGAACGCCTCGCCCACACCACCGATCTCGCCCGGCTGCTCGCCACCCTGCTCCCGGACGACGTCACGGAAGGCACCATCTCCACCCTCCCGATCGCCTGGCGCACCCCGTACACCGGCGACCCGGAAGCCGCCCGCACCGCGCACACCGCATTCAGCACCCTCGCCGAACGGCTCGACGTCCTCGCCGAGCTGACCGGCAAGTCCATCCGGATCGGTCTCGAACCCGAACCGGGCTGCACGGTCGAGACCACCGCCGACGCCATCGCACCGCTCACCGCCGTCGGACACGACCGCATCGGCATCTGCATCGACACCTGCCATCTCGCCACCTCCTTCGAGGACCCGGACACCGCCCTCGACGCACTCGCCGCAGCCGGCGTCCAGGTCGCCAAGTGCCAGCTCTCCGCCGCACTCCACGCCGAACACCCGCACCTCCCCGAAGTGCGCACCGCGCTCGCGGCCTTCGCCGAACCCCGCTTCCTCCACCAGACCCGAACCCGGACCACGCACGGACTGCGCGGCACCGACGACCTCGACGAGGCGGTCACCGGCCAGGCACTGCCGGACGGCACCCCGTGGCGCGCCCACTTCCACGTCCCGCTGCACGCACCCCCCGCCCCACCGCTCACATCGACCCTCCCGGTGCTCGAGTCCACGCTGACCCGACTGGTCGGCGGAGCCCGGCCGTTGACCCGTCACCTGGAGGTCGAGACGTACACCTGGCAGGCGCTCCCCGCCGAGCTGCGCCCCCGCAGCCGGCCCCAGCTCGCCGACGGCATCGCCGCCGAACTCACCCTCGCCCGCGACCTCCTGGTCGACCTCGGCCTCAAGGAGCTTCCATGACAGCCGTCGAAACGGGCACGTCCCCCACCGGCGCCCCCACCCCCCTCCTCGTCCTCGACGTCGTCGGCCTCACCCCCCGGCTCCTCGACCACATGCCGCACCTCGCATCCCTCGGCGAGTCCGGCACCCACGCCTCCCTCGGCACCGTGCTGCCCGCCGTCACCTGCGCGGCCCAGTCCACCTTCCTCACCGGCACCACCCCCGCCGAACACGGCATCGTCGCCAACGGCTGGTACTTCCGCGAGCTCGGCGACGTCCTCCTCTGGCGCCAGCACAACGGCCTCGTCGCCGGGGACAAGCTCTGGGACGCCGCCCGCCGCGCCCACCCCGGCTACACCGTCGCCAACATCTGCTGGTGGTACGCGATGGGCGCCGACACCGACATCACCGTGACCCCGCGCCCCGTCTACTACGCCGACGGCCGCAAGGAACCCGACTGCTACACCCGGCCGCCCGCCCTCCACGACGAACTCACCGAAAAGCTCGGCACCTTCCCCCTCTTCCACTTCTGGGGACCCGGCGCCGACCTCGTGTCCTCGCAGTGGATCATCGACGCGACCCGGCACATCCTGGACACCCGCCACCCCGACCTGGCCCTGTGCTACCTGCCGCACCTCGACTACGACCTCCAGCGCTACGGGCCCGACGACCCCCGCGCGTACCGGGCGGCGGCCGAGCTCGACCGGGCCATGGCCCCGCTGCTCGACGACGCCCGCCGCGAGGGGCGCACCGTCGTCGCGCTCTCCGAGTACGGCATCACCCGCGTCGACCGCCCGGTCGACATCAACCGGGCACTGCGCCGCGCCGGCCTGCTGGAGGTCCACACCCAGGACGGCATGGAGTACCTGGACCCGATGACCTCCCGCGCCTTCGCCGTCGCCGACCACCAGCTCGCCCACATCTACGTACGCCGTCCCGAGGATCTCGATGCGACCCGTGAAGCTCTCCAGGACGTCCAGGGCATCGAACAGCTCCTCGACGACGAGGGCAAGAAGGCCCACGGCCTCGACCACCCGCGCTCCGGCGAGCTCGTCGCCGTCGCCGACCCGGATGCCTGGTTCACGTACTACTACTGGCTCGACGACGCGCGCGCCCCCGACTTCGCGCAGCTCGTCGAGATCCATCGCAAACCCGGTTACGACCCGGTCGAACTCTTCCTGGACCCCCAGGACCCGTACGTCCGGGTCAAGGCGGCCACCGCCGTGGCCCGCAAGAAGCTCGGCATGCGCTACCGCATGGCGGTTGTGCCGCTGGACCCCTCACCCATTCGCGGCAGCCACGGCCGCCTTCCCATGAGCGACGAAGAAGGTCCGCTCATCCTGTGCTCCACCCCCCACGCGTTCACCGGCCCCGTCCGGGCCACCGAGGTGAAGTCCTTGCTCCTCACGCTTGCCGGCCTCGCATGACCGGTCCGCGCACAGCGTTTCGAGCATCTTCGAGAAAGAGAGAGACCGTGACCGCGTACAACGACGAATCCGGAACGGACGGCGCCCTGCGCCGCAGCCTCGGCGTCAGTCGCCGCCGCTTTCTGAGCACCTGCACGGCCGCTGCGGCAGCGGCGATCGCCGCGCCCGCCTTCGGCGCGTCGCCGGCCCTCGCCCAGCCCACCCCCGACCAGGGGCAGGGCGTCGGCCTGTCTCTGGTTCCGGAGGACAGGCGAGGAATCATCCTGTACACCGTGCGCGACGCCACGGGCCGGGATCCGCTCACCACCACCCTTCCCTCGGGCTTCCGTGAGGTCTTCGGGGAGCTGGCCCGCTACGGCTACAAGCAGGTCGAGTTCGCCGGGTACGGCCAGCACGCCAACGCACCCGGTGGAAACAACCTCGAATCGGTGGAAGGCGCGAAGCTGCTGCGCTCGTGGCTGGACGAGTACGGTCTGCGCGCCCAGGGCAACCACGGCTTCATCCCGTCGTCCTGGCCGCTGAACCAGAACGACCTGGACCAGTTCAAGCGCCACCTCGAGATAGCGAACATCCTCGGCATGGAACACATGGGCACCGGTGGCGACCCCACCGGCAGTGCCTACCGTGCCGACTGGGACGTGGCCGCCGACAAGTGGAACACGTTGGGACAGATCGCTCAGGGTGCGGGCATCAAGCTGTACACCCACAACCACGACGCGGCCTACGGCTTCCTGCTCGACGGCGGTCCGCTGGACGCACAGGGCCGCCCCACCCGCAGCTCCGGTATCCGCAAGCTCGAGTACTTCCTTCAGGTCACCGACCCGAAGTCCGTATGGCTGGAAATGGACATCTTCTGGGCACACGTCGCTCAGTACAAGTTCCACACCTACACCGCGCACGACGGGTCGCAGCAGGAGAACATCTTCGACCCGGCGGCACTGGTCCGCGGCAACACCAAGCGCTACCCGCTGTTCCACGCCAAGGACGGCGTCGTCAACACCAACAGCGGCAACGGCTACGACATGGTCCCCTTCGGTACCGGGGCCATCGACTACCGGACGTTCTTCCGCCGCGTCGGGGCGAAGAACTACCACAACCCGATGGTCGAGCAGGACAACGCACCGAGCTCGGCCGTCCCCGCGCAGTCCCTGAACCATGCGCGGATCGGTTACGACAACTTGGCGGCGCTGCGCAAGTAGAACCATCGGCGGCATCGGAGGGGCGGGCCGCGCCTCACCCCGAATTCCTGACAACCGGGGAACAGCGCAAACGCCCGCCTCTACGACGTCCTGGGCAAACATTGCCGGTCACGGCACTGTCGAGCAACAGCGACGGCCCTCCCCGCACCGCGCAGGGAGGGCCGTCGCTCGGACGGCAGCGGATCCAGTGCCCTCCGGCACTAGACCGGGACCGGCCGCCCCGCCCCGAGGCCCGGCTGCCGCAGCAGCAATGACAGCCCCGCTGCGACCAGCGAGACGATTCCCGCCGTGGTGTACGCGCCGACGTACCCCCACGAGGCCACCACGACTGCGCCCATCCCGCCGCCGAACAGCCCGCTGACCAGCTTCGCGCTGTAGACCATCCCGTAGTTGGACGCGTTGTTGTTCTCACCGAAGTAGTCCGGCACCAGCGCGGCGAACAGTGGGTAGAACGCGCCGCCTGCGAAGCCGGACAGGAACGCGAACACGAGGAACAGCGGCTGGTTGCGCATCTCGCCCGCCCACAGCACGCCGAACTGCGCGACCGCGAGGACGAGACAGACGTATGTCAGTGTCCGCCGCCGTCCGAGCCGGTCCGAGAGCCAGCCGACCACGCCGCGCCCGGTGCCGTTGATCACCGACATGAGCCCCATCGAGGACGCTGCGATGAGCGGACCGAAACCCATTTCCTTCGCGAACGGCACCTGGAAGGAGATCCCGAAGATCGAGACCCCGGCGCAGCACAGCATGCAGATCCACATCAGCGGCACGACTCCGGTGCGCAGGGCCTCGCCCGGTGTGAACTGTCGTACCGCGGGAGGGTTCTTGGCCAGGGCGAGCGCCGTACGGGCGTCCCCGCCGCGGCCCAGCGGGTCGACCTCGGCCGGCCACCAGTTCTTCGGGGGGTCCTTGAAGAACATCCCGGCCACCAGCGTCAGCACCAACACATAGAAGCCGACGAGGTCGAGCACGGTCCGGTAGTTCGAGGTGTCGAAGCCGTACGAGAAGAGAAAGATGAACGGCACCGCGCCATAGGCGAACGCTCCGTTCACGAATCCTGTCTTGCCGCCGCGACGCTCCGGATACCACTTGCCGACCATGTTCACACAGGTCGAGTAGATGAGCCCGGAGCCGACCCCGCCGAGGAAACCGAAGCCGACCATGGCCAGCGCGACGTCGGGTGCGTGGCTCAGGCTGACGAAGCCGAGGAGCGAGAGGACCGAACCCAGGAGCATCGCTGCCCTGCTGGTGAGAATGCCCTTCTCCCGGAGCTTTCCGGCCGGGAAGGACACCGCCGCCTGGAAGAAGATCCAGACGCTCAGGACCCAGAAGGTGTTGGAGGAGGTCCAGTGGTGTGCCGAGGACAGGGTGTCCTCCGCCGCGCCGAAGGCGTACTCGAAGACGCTGATGGCCAGCATGGCCAGCCACGGGAGGGCCACCATCGTCCAGCGCGGCCGGCCGAGGATCTGCCGGTCGGTCTCTCCGATGCGGTAGACGCGGCCACGAGCGTCCGTGATTTCGCGGAAGCCCGCGCCCGCCGTGGTGGCCGGCGCGGTCCCCGTCACGTCTGGTTCCGCCGTCATATCAGGAGATCTCCCGGCTGATCGGATGCGGATTGGGTTCGATGTGCTTGGTGCTCGGCCGGCCCGGCGCCTTGAGGAAGCAGGCGAGTACCGCAGAGCCGAGACCGATGCTGCCCGCCAGGGCGAAGGCGCCGCCGTAGCCCCAGGCATTGACCACGAGGGCGCCGACACCGGAGCCGACCAGGCCGGAGATCAGCTTCGAGCTGTAGACCATTCCGTAGTTGGAGGCGTTGTTGTTCTCACCGAAGTAGTCCGCGGTCATCGCCGCGAACAGCGGGAAGATCGCGCCGCCACCGAAGCCGGAGATCATCGAGCAGAACAGGAAGAACGGCATCGAGCCGATGTCCCCGGAGAAGAAGACCCCGAACTGCGCGGTTCCCAGGACCACACAGACGAAGATCAGCGTGTTGCGGCGTCCGTACCGGTCGGAGATCCAACCGATGACACCGCGGCCGGTCCCGTTCACGATCGCCTTGAGCGACATGGCCGTGGCCACGATGCCGCCGGCGAACCCCATCTCCTTGCCGAACGGCACCTGCATGGCGATACCGAAAATGTTGATCCCCGCCGTGCAGAGCAGGCAGAACCACATCATCCACAGCACCGGAGTACGGGCCGCCTCACGCGGGGTGTACTGCTTGACCGCCGGCGGGTTCTTGGCCAGCGACCGCACGATCCGCGGGTCGTCCGAGACCTTCAGCGGGTCGACGTGCGGCGGCCACCAGTTCTTCGGCGGGTCCTTGAAGAACCAGCCCGCGACCGCGACGGCCGCACAGCAGATGACCCCGACGAAGACCAGCACACCCTGGTAGTTGGACAGATCCATGTACGAGGTGAAGAGGAACACGAACGGCACCGAGCCATAGGCGAAACCGCCGTTGACCATGCCGGTCTTGCCGCCCTTGCGCTCCGGATACCACTTGCCGACCATGTTCACGCAGGTCGCGTAGACGAGACCGGCGCCGATACCGCTGAACATGCCGAAGCCGAAGTAGGCGACGATGACATGCGGTGCGTACGCCAGCGAGAGGTAGCCGAGCAGAGTGCCCAGCGCTCCGAGGAGCATCGCGCTCCTGGCCGGCAGTCTTCCGCTCTCGCGGAGTTTCCCGGCGGGGAAGGCAACGGCTGCCTGGAAGAAGATCCAGACCCCCATCAGCCAGAAGATGTGGCCGCTGGCCCACATGTGCGCGTCGTGCAGCGTCTCCTCGGCGGAGGTGAACGCGTACTCCGACGAGCTGATGCCCAACATGCCGATCCATGGGAAGAGCACCATGGTCCAGCGTGGTCGCCGCATGATGTCCCGGTCGGTCTCGCCGAGCCGGTACACACGGCCGTTGCGGTCCGTCACCTCCCTGAAGGGGACGGATGTGGAGATGTCAGTCGTTGTCATGATCGATCGAACCCCTCGCGTGGAAGAAGTCTGGCCAGCGCCCCCTGTCCGTTCCCACTTCGCGTCGCCCGGGGTCTGCGGCCGAGCGGTTCGCCGCAGACCCCGTGGTTCGAGCCGTCGCCCTCAGTTCATCGATCACCGTCCAAAAGCCCTGCCGCACGGGCCCATCGGTACTTGGCGCCCAGTACGGCCACCGGCTTCTCCGTCGTGTACGGGTACGCGACGACGCCGTGCTCGAAGAGGTACTGGCACGCCTCCTCCACCTCGGTGTCGCCGGCCAAGGACGCCACCACGGGCTTCTCGATCCCGCGCTCGCGGAATTCTGCGACCACCCGGGCCGTCAGCTCCGCGAAGACCATCGGGGGAGTGACAATCGTGTGCCAGTAGCCGAGGACCAGCGAGTGGATCCGCGGATCCTCCAGACCGAGCCTGATCGTTGCCTCGTACGTCGACGGCGGCTCGCCGCCCGTGATGTCGATCGGGTTGCCCGCCGCACCGAACGGCGGAATGAACGCCTTGAACGCCGCGTCCAGATCCGGCGGAATCTCCATGAGGGAGAGCCCGTTGTCGACGATCGCGTCCGACAGCAGCACACCCGAACCGCCGGCGCCCGTGATGATGACGACGTTGTCGCCCTTCGGCGTCGGCAGCACGGGCAGCGCCCGCGCGTACTCCAGCATGTCGTTCAGCCCCGGGGCCCTGATCACCCCCGCCTGGCGCAGGATGTCGTCGTACACGGCGTCGTCGCCCGCCAGCGCACCGGTGTGCGATCCCGCCGCCTTCGCACCGGCGCTGGTACGGCCGGCCTTCAGAACCACGATCGGCTTCTTCGATACGGTCGCGCGCGCCGCCTCGACGAACGCGCGCCCGTCCTTGAGATCCTCCAAGTGCATCGCGATGCAGTCGGTGTTGGGGTCCTCGCCGAACCAGGTCAGCAGGTCGTCCTCGTCGATGTCCGACTTGTTGCCGAGCCCGACGATCGCCGACACACCGGTCTTCGTGGAACGGGCGAAGCCGAGGATGGCCATGCCGATACCGCCGGACTGCGACGTCAGCGCCACCCCGCCCTTCACGTCGTACGGGGTGCAGAAGGTGGCGCAGAGGTCCTGCCACGTCGAGTAGTAGCCGTAGATGTTCGGCCCGAGCAGCCGTACGCCATACCGTTCGCCGATCGCCACGATCTCGTCCTGCAAGGCCTGTTCACCGGTCTCGGCGAATCCGGAAGGGATGAGCACCGCGTTCGGAATCCCCTTGCGCCCCACCTCTTCCAGTGCCGATGCCACGAACTTGGCGGGGATCGCGAAGACCGCCACATCCACCTCACCGGGAACGTCGGTGACACTCTTGTACGCCTTGCGGCCCAGAATGTCATCGGCCCGGGGGTTCACCGGATGGATCTCCCCGGAGAATCCGCCGTCGATGAGGTTGCGCATCACCGAGTTGCCGATCTTTCCGGGCTCGTTGGAGGCGCCGATCACGGCGACCGAGCGCGGCTCCATCAGTCGGCGCATCGACGCGAGGATCTCCTCGCGCGGGTACGTACGCCGGGGCCCCACCACTTCTGTCGACAGCAGGATCCGGATGTCCGCCGCGACCGCACCTTCCGGAGCGGCGATGACCGGATTGAGATCGACCTCCGCGATCTCCGGGAAATCCGTGACCAGTTGGGAGACCCGCCGGATCTGCTCGGCCAGCGCCCACCGGTCCACCGGCGGCGCACCCCGCACCCCGCGCAGGATCTCCGCGGCGCCGATCGAGTCGAGCATCGACTGCGCCTCGTCCGCACTGACCGGAGCGAGACGGAAGGTGATGTCCTTCAGCACCTCCACCAGCACGCCACCGAGCCCGAAGGCGACGACCTTCCCGAACGTCGGGTCGGTGACCGCGCCGACGATGACCTCCTGGCCGGGGGGTACCAGCTGCTGCACCTGGACACCGTCGATCCGCGCGTCGGGCGCGTACGCCCGCACGTTCTCGATGATCCGGCAGAACGCTGCCCGGACCGCCGAGGCCCCCTCCACCCCGACGACGACTGCGCCCGCATCCGTCTTGTGCAGCACATCGGGGGAGACGATCTTCAGTACGACCGGTCCGCCGAGCCGGTCCGCGACGGCCACCGCCTCCTCGACGTCCTGCGCCAGCTCCTCGCCCGGCACGGCGATCCCGTACGCATCGGCGACGATCTTGCCCTCGGGTGCGGTGAGCGCATTGCGTCCGGCGGCCCGTACCGAGTCGAGCAACACCCGTACGGTCTCCCGGTCCTGTGATTCGACCATGCTCAGATGACTCCGTTCGTCTTCAGCAGCCGCAGCTCCTCGTCGCCGAGGCCCAGCTCACCGACATACACCTCTTCGTTGTGCTCACCGAGCAGTGGCGACGTGACCACATCCACCGGGGAGTCGGAGAGCTTCAGCGGGGAGCCGACGGTGGTGAACGTGCCGCGCTCCGGGTGCTCCACCTGGACGACCATCTCGTTGGCGACCAGGGATTCGTCCTCGATGATCTCCTGGGTGGAGAGGATCGGGCCGCACGGGATGTTGTGTGCGTTCAGCCGCTCCAGCACTTCCCATTTGGGGAGCGTCGAGGACCACTCCTCGATGAGCTGGAACATCTTGTCGAGCTTGGGCAGCCGGGCCTCGGGGGTCGCCCACTCGGGGTCGTCGACCAGCTCCGGCCGTCCGATGAGCGAGGCGAGCGGCTGCCAGCCCACCGGCTGCACAATGACGTACACATAGTCGTTGGGCCCACCGGGCGCGCACTTCACCGCCCATCCGGGCTGCCCACCGCCGCTCGCATTGCCGCTGCGCGGCACCTCGTCGCCGAAGTCCTCGTTCGGGTACTCCGCCAACGGCCCGTGTGTCAGCCGCTGTTGGTCGCGGAGCTTCACCCGGCAGAGGTTGAGCACCGCATGCTGCATGGCGACGTTGACGCGCTGTCCCCGCCCGGTGTTCTCGCGCTGGAACAGCGCGGCCAGGATGCCCGCAACCGCGTGGATTCCGGTTCCGGAGTCCCCGATCTGCGCACCGGTGGCGAGCGGCGGACCGTCCTCGAAGCCGGTGGTGGACATGGAGCCGCCCATGGCCTGGGCGACCACCTCGTACGCCTTGAAGTTGGTGTACGGACCCTCGCCGAAGCCCTTGATGGAGGCGTACACGATCCGCGGATTGATCTCCTGGATCCGCTCCCAGGTGAACCCCATCCGGTCGACGGCGCCAGGTCCGAAGTTCTCCACCATCACATCGCTGCGGCGGATCAGTTCGGTGAGGAGCTCCTTGCCGCGCTCGCTCTTGGTGTTGAGCGTGATGCTCCGCTTGTTGCAGTTGAGCATCGTGAAGTAGAGGGAGTCGACATCCGGCAGATCGCGCAGCTGTTTGCGGGTGATGTCTCCGCTCGGCGCTTCGAGCTTCACCACGTCCGCGCCAAGCCAGGCGAGCAGCTGGGTGGCGGAGGGACCGGACTGTACGTGCGTCATGTCGAGGACGCGCACGCCCTCAAGAGCTTTGGTCATGCCAACGGCTCCTCTGCTACTTGTACATGGTCTGGTTCATGGTTCCGGGGGCGTACGCGTCGGGGTCGACCCAGACGTTGATCAGCGACGGCAGACCGGACTCACGGGCCCGCCGCAGTGCCGGCGCGATGTCGGCGGGGTCGCGGACCTCCTCGCCGTAGCCCCCCAGCATCTGGGCGAACTTGTCGTAGTGGACGTCGCCGAGGGTGTTGCCGACCCGCTCGCGCTCGTCCCCGTACTTCGCCTTCTGGCCGTACCGGATCTGGTTCATCGAGGAGTTGTTGCCGACGATGCCGACGAAGGGGAGGTTGTAGCGGACCAGCGTCTCGAAGTCCCAGCCGGTCAGGGAGAACGCGCCGTCACCGAACAGCGCCACGACCTCCTTGTCGGGCCTGGCCTGCTTCGCCGCCAGCACGAACGGCACTCCGACGCCGAGCGTGCCCAGCGGTCCCGGGTCCATCCAGTGGCCGGGCGACTTTGGCTGCACGACCTGACCGGAGAAGGTGACGATGTCGCCGCCGTCCCCTATGTAGATCGAGTCCTCGGTGAGGAAGTCATTGATCTCGCTGACCAGCCGGTACGGATGGATCGGCGACGCATCCGACTTCAGACTGGGCAACCGCTTCTCGATCGCGGTCTGTTCGGCGGTTCGGAGCTCCTCCAGCCAGGCCTTGCGCTTGACCGCGCCGCCGTTCAGCCGTCCGCTCGCTGCTTCCGTGACCGCCTTGAGGACCATCCCCGCATCCCCGACGATCCCGAGATCGATGTCCCGGTTCTTGCCGACGGTCCGGTAGTCGAGGTCGATCTGCACGACCGTGGCATGGGGGGAGAGCCGCTTGCCGTACCCCATGCGGAAGTCGAAGGGTGTACCCACGATCACGATCAGATCGGCGTTGGAGAAGGCGTAGCGCCGCGACAGCTGGAAGTGGTGCGGATCGCCGGGCGGCAGGGTGCCGCGCCCGGCCCCGTTCATGTAGGCGGGGACATTGAGCGTCCGCACGAGCTCGATGGCGGAGTCCGTCGCGCGGGTCGTCCACACCTGACTGCCCAACAGGATCGCCGGCTTCTCGGCGTGCACGAGGAGGTCGGCGAGCTTCTCGACGGCTTCGGGGTCACCGGCCGTACGGGTCGAGGCCCGGTACTGCCCGGCCTCCGGTACCCGAGCCTTCGACACCGGCACCTTGGCGTCCAGTACATCGCGCGGTATCTCCAGGAAGGAGGGTCCCGGAGCCCCGTGGTAGCACTCGCGGAAGGCCATGGACACCATGTCGGCGGCGCGGGCCGTATCGGGCACGGTGGCGGCGAACTTGGAGATGGGCGCCATCATCTCGACGTGCGGGAGATCCTGCAACGAGCCCATCTTGTGCTGGCTGTGCGCTCCCTGACCACCGATCAGCAACATGGGCGACTCGGCGCGGAACGCGTTCGCGACGCCCGTCACCGCGTCGGTGGTCCCCGGCCCCGCGGTGACGACGGCGCATCCGGGTTTGCCGGTGATCCGTGCGTACCCGTCGGCGGCGTGCGCGGCGACCTGCTCATGACGTACGTCGACGACTTCGATGCCCTCGTCGACGCAGCCGTCGTAGATGTCGATGATGTGGCCGCCGCACAGGGTGTAGATGCGTTCCACCCCCTCGGCCTTCAGCGCCTTGGCGACCAAGTGCCCACCGGAAATGAGTTCCTGGCTGTCCTCGGGCATGGCGATCCTGTCCCTTCGTAGGGGAGTGCGGGAACCACTGCGGTGCCCCCCGCGGTACATTGCATACAGTCGACGAATACTGTATGAAGCTTGTTATCCCGCATCCGGTGGGTGGTGTCCAGGGGGCGTGCGGCACTTTCACAATCGGCACGATCGGGAGTGGCTATGGATCTGTACGAGCACCAGGCACGGCAACTCTTCGCAGAACACGGCATAGCGGTACCGCAGGCAGAGGTCATCGAGAGTGCGGCCGAGGCGAAGGCGGCAGCGGGCAGGCTCGGCGGTCGCGTCGTGGTCAAGGCCCAGGTCAAGACCGGCGGCCGCGGCAAGGCGGGCGGAGTGAAGCTCGCCGCCGACCCGGCAGCGGCCGAACTGACCACCCGCCAGATCCTCGGCATGGACATCAAGGGGCACCGGGTACGTACGGTGATGCTCGCCCAGCCCGTCGACATCGAGGAGGAGTTCTACGTCAGCTACGTACTCGACCGAACGAACGGCACCTTTCTCGCCATCGCCTCGGCGGAGGGCGGCATGGAGATCGAGGAGGTCGCCGCGACCCGGCCGGAGGCAGTGGCCCGCATCCCCGTCGACCCGGTGGAAGGAGTCACTGAGAAGAAGGCCGCGGAGATCGCGGCAGCGGCAGCCCTACCACCCGATGCCGCCCCCGTACTCCACCGCCTCTGGCAGGTCCTCACGAGGGAGGACGCCCTGCTCGTCGAGGTCAACCCGCTGGTCCGGACGACGGACGGACGGATTCTCGCACTCGACGGCAAGGTGACCCTCGACGACAACGCCCGCTTCCGCCAGTCCCGTTGGGGTGCGGAAGACGACGCCCACGGCAACCCCCTGGAGGCGGCCGCCGCGGCCAAGGGCCTGAACTACGTCAAACTCGACGGCGAGGTCGGCATCATCGGCAACGGCGCCGGACTCGTCATGTCCACCCTCGACGTCGTCGCCGGCTGCGGAGCCCGCCCGGCCAACTTCCTCGACATCGGTGGCGGCGCCTCGGCAGCCGTCATGGCCGACGGCCTCTCCGTCATCCTCTCCGACCCGGCAGTGAAGTCGGTCTTCGTCAACGTCTTCGGAGGCATCACCTCCTGCGACGCGGTCGCCGACGGAATCGTCCGGGCGCTGCAGTCCGTACGCCTGACCAAACCGCTCGTCGTCCGCCTCGACGGCAACAACGCCGCCCGCGGCCGCGCGATCCTCGACGCACACGCGCACCCCCTGGTCGAGCAGTCCACGACGATGGACGGCGCCGCGAGCCGAGCGGCCCAACTGGCAGCCGCAGCCTAAGGAGACGTGACATGGCCATCTATCTCACCAAGGAGAGCAAGGTCCTCGTCCAGGGCATGACCGGCGCCGAGGGCATGAAGCACACCCGCAGAATGCTGGCGGCGGGCACCCGGATCGTAGGCGGCGTCAACCCGCGCAAGGCAGGCCGGAGCGTGGACATCGACGGTGCCGGGATCCCCGTCTTCGGCTCCGTACGCGAAGGAATGGACGCCACGGGAGCGGACGTCACCGTGGTCTTCGTACCGCCACCGTTCGCCAAGGCGGCCGTCATCGAAGCGGTCGACGCGGGGATTGCTCTGGCGGTGGTCATCACCGAAGGCATCCCTGTCCACGACGCCGTCGCCTTCCACGCCCACGCCCGCAGCCGCGGCACCCGCATCATCGGCCCCAACTGCCCCGGGGTGATCACCCCCGGCCAGTCCAACGCGGGCATCATCCCGGCCGACATCGCCCCCGGACCGGGCCGGATCGGCCTCGTCTCGAAGTCCGGGACGCTCACGTACCAGTTGATGCACGAACTGCGCGACATCGGCTTCACATCGGCGGTGGGCATCGGCGGCGACCCCGTCATCGGCACGACGCACATCGACTGTCTGACCGCGTTCGAGAACGACCCGGACACCGAGCTGATCGTCCTCATCGGAGAGATCGGCGGCGACGCGGAGGAACGGGCGGCGGCACACATCGCACAGCACATCAGCAAGCCGGTGATCGGCTACATCGCGGGCTTCACGGCCCCCGAGGGCAAGACGATGGGCCACGCGGGTGCGATCGTCTCGGGCTCGTCGGGCACGGCGGAGGCGAAGCAGAAGGCACTGGAGGCGGCGGGGGTCGCGGTGGGCGCGACACCGACGGAGACGGCGCGGTTGGTGCGGGAGAAGCTGGGGGAACGTTCCAACCCGTCGGGCACATCCAGCCCGTCCGGCGTTTGAGGGCAGGGTCCGGTGCGGAGTCCCGAAAGCCAGCCCGTCCCGAGCTTGAGGACAGCCGAGTCCGGTGCGGAGCCCCGCTTTCGGGAAGGGACGGGTAGGGGAAAGGCCCGCAGCAGGCGCCCCACCACCCGCCCCCGGACCTCCACCCGGTCCGCCCCGACCCCTCACCCCTCACCACGTGACCGTGACGTCCCTCACCCTGAGCCAACGTCACCCCCACCCCCCGTCCCCACTCACTACCGTCCGGCACGAGCGAGCCATCCCACCTCCCGCCCCGACTGTGCACCGAGAGCGGAGACCTTCATGGCACCCACCCACACGCCCGACAACACGCCCGCCCCACCCCTCACCCTCAAACCGGGCACCGCCTGGGCCGACGCCTGGCAGCGCTGCCTCACCACCGCCCCCGAGGCGTTCCGGGGCGACCGCGTCCTCAACCTCTGGGCCGCTTCCTGGCAGCCGGACGGCCACCCCCTCCCTGCCACCAGCCCCGTGGACGGCACTCCCATCGCCGGCCCGCCCCGTCTGGACGCCCCCACCGCCCAACAGGCGGTCCGGGCCTCCCTCGACCAGCACCGCGCCTGGCGCCACATCCCACTCCCCGAACGTCGCGCCCGTGTATCGGCCACCCTCGACGCGCTCACCCAACACCGTGAGCTCCTCGCCCTCCTCCTCGTCTGGGAGATCGGCAAACCCTGGCGTCTCGCCCAGGCGGACGTGGACCGCGCGATTGACGGAGTCCGCTGGTACGTCGACCACATCGACCGGCTCCTCGCCGACCGCACCCCGCTGCCGGGCCCGGTCTCCAACATCGCCAGCTGGAACTACCCCATGTCCGTGCTGGTCCACGCGATGCTCGTCCAGGCCCTGGCCGGCAACGCGGTCATCGCCAAGACCCCCACCGACGGCGGCGTCGCCTGCCTCACCCTGGCCTGCGCACTCGCCGCCCGCGAGGGCATCCCGCTCACCCTCGTCAGCGGCAGCGGCAGTGAACTCTCCGCGCCCCTCGTCCGCTCGGCCGAGATCGGCTGCGTTTCCTTCGTCGGCGGCCGGGACACCGGGGCCCGCATCGCCACCGAAGTCGCCGACCTCGGCAAACGGCACATCCTCGAGCAGGAGGGCCTCAACACCTGGGGCATCTGGAACTTCACGGACTGGCCCTCCCTGACCGCCGTCATCCCGAAGCTCTTCGACTACGGCAAGCAGCGCTGCACCGCGTACCCCCGCTTCGTGGTCCAGCGCAGCGCGTTCGACGCGTTCCTGTCGGCCTACCTCCCGGCCGTCCGCTCCCTCCGCACGGGCCACCCCCTGGCAGTCGCAAGCCCCACCGACCCGCTCCCCACTCTCGACTTCGGCCCGCTGATCAACGCAGCCAAGGCCAAGGAGTTGGCCGATCAGGTCGCGGAGGCCATCGACCGGGGCGCGGTCCCGCTCCACCGGGGATCGACGGCCGACGCCCACTTCCTCCCGGGGCAGGACACCAGCGCGTACCTCCACCCGGTCACCCTCCTCAACCCGCCCCCGTCGTCGCCGCTTCATCACGCGGAACCGTTCGGCCCGGTCGACACGATCGTCCTCGTCGATACGGAGGCGGAACTCCTGGCAGCCATGAACGCGTCGAACGGCGCCCTGGTCGCCACCTTGTCGACCGACGACCCGGCAACGTACGCCCGCCTCGCCCCTCAGATCCGGGCATTCAAGACCGGCCACGGCACACCCCGCTCCCGCGGCGACCGCGAGGAACTCTTCGGCGGGTTCGGTGCCTCCTGGCGGGGCGCCTTCGTGGGTGGCGAACTGCTGGTCAGAGCAGTGACGGACGGCCCGCCCGGAGAGCGGCTCCCGGGCAACTTCCCGGACTACCACCTGATGCCGTAGTCACCGGGAACCAACCACCGGGAACACCCCGTGCCTCACCCGATCCCCTGACGATCGGGGACGAGCGCGAACTCCCGCTCGGCGACGTCAGGCACCGTGCGCTCCACTGCCCTCACCAGGAGCGTACGGTGCCTGGACAGCGCGCCTTTCCGATCCTCCGGCGCCAACACCAGCAGGTCATCGATCCCGGCCAGCATCCGCCGCGACACCTGCGGACTCCTCGTCGCGCACCACCGGATCTCCTCGAAAGCGAGATCCACCAAGTCGGACCACTCCGGCCCCTCCTGCACGAGGCGCACCGCCCCCGCCCGGTCCCGGTGATGCACCGGCCCGAGCGGCAGACGTACGACCGCAGCCAGCAACTGCACGATCCGGTCCAGACACTGCACGGCGGTCGTCGGATCGTTCACGGCTGGGGACAGCGCCCGCAGCGCGATGTCCGACAGCTGACGCAGCCCGAACGCCAGGTCCTGGTGGAGCGTGCGCTCGACCCCCACCGAGAGTGCGTATCGCAAGGCCCGCCGGGACGGTGCGCCCTCACCATGAACGGCCAGCACCGGCGTCCCGGGCACCACGTAGTCCCCGATCCGCGGGATCAGCCGCAGGACCACCCCCTGCCGCTGAGCGGCCCGCACCACCCGCGCCACATGCACATCCCGCAGCACCCCCGCCCGCCCCTCGTACAGGACGCGCGCACTCTCCTCCGCAAGCGGTACCGCGTCCCGCTCTCCACCGGGCATCCGCCGGAGCATCCGCACGGATTCACGGGTGATGCGATCGACCACAGGCCCCACCTGCATGAGCCGCAGAGTGGCGCTCACATACGCGATGAACAGGAACAGACTCAGGCCGACCATGGCCAACGTCAGCATGCTCTGCACGAGCGGCACGGACGTGACCCGCTTCGGATCGGTCTCACTCTCGTACGAGGTCAGAACCAGCAACGAGAAGGAGAACGTCGCCAGGAACACCGTCAGAGTGAGCTTGCTGATCCGGCTCCGGGAGAAGATCCGCACCACCCGCGGGGTGAGCTGCCCGCTCGCCATCTGCACGGCCACCAGCGAGATGCTGAAGACGACACCGATGAACGTCATCATCGCCGAGCTGACGGTGGTGACGATGGTCCTGGCGTCGTCGGCGAACTTGATCAGATCACTGACCTCGCCGTACGCCCGCTCGCCCTGGAGTCGCGCAATGATCTCCGTATCCAGCGTCGAGACGCCCCACCACACGGCGAAGGCGCACAGCAGGCCCACCGTCGGAGCGAACCAGAACGTATCGCGCAGATGCTCACGCAAGGGGGACAGCGCACGGGGCCGCCGATAGCCGCGATCACTCATGCAGGCGAAGCTAGCCCGACCGTCTTCGCGGCAGCCGGACGCCGCCCGGCGATCCGCCGTACGTACTGCACGTGCACGAACGACGACAGACCGTACACAGGGCCAGGCCAACGGCTTCCGTGCGCCCGCCACCCCCACTGACCACCGAATATGCAGGTGAGAGGCACCCCAAACCCCTGGTATTGTTTTCTTTGTCGCCGCGGGAGACCGGGGCCGATCACCTAGTCCGGGTGGCGGAATGGCAGACGCGCTAGCTTGAGGTGCTAGTGCCCTTTATCGGGCGTGGGGGTTCAAGTCCCCCCTCGGACACCAACCAACCATTTCCCCACGGTCTCGCTGAGATCGTGGGGATTTGTTGTTGCGCTGGGCGTTCGGGGCGGGGGCGATCTCGGCCCGCATGGCCTGCCGGCTGGCGGTGCAGGTGAGCTGGAGTCCGAACCATGCTCCGGCGACTTCGGAACGAGCCAGCGACCTGATGCACCAGTCGCAGCACTCCGTCCAGTTGCCTGCCCGAGCCGGTAGTGCCCCGCGCAAAGCAGCATGGCGCGCGTCGATCACCGCATGACCGGCTTCGGCATCGCGTTGCCGCAACCGCAGGTGACTGACGGCAAGCGCGAAATTTCCGTGGAGGTAGGCGGCAACGGCCCGCTCGAACGCAGCGGATGGCCTCTCGGCCGTTCCCCCGTTTCCACCGCCCTCTTTCGGCGCGGTGTGTGACACCACCATTCCCCTCTGGTTGTTCGGTAGCGCAGACGCCCCCGCCCAAGGCCCCCGGTTGACTCCGCATATGCCTGTGCAGCAGAGAGTCTCAGGTGACGCACTCAAGCAATCAGGTCACGCCAACCCCCCTTAGAGCACGCGCACTTCGACCCAAGGCGTCTATGAGTCCGTGATCGACCCGGCCTCAGCGGATCAAGCCCACACCTGGGAGACGCGTCGGACACGGACCAGTAGATTCAGGCAGCACGAGACCAGGAGGGGATTCGCCCGAGGGCAACGTCCAGCAGTTCCTGTATCTCTCGGCGTGGGGTTCGCGAGTTGATCAGCAAAGAAGAAGACCGCGCCGCGCCGATAGCCGATTCTCTGGTACTACGGCTGCATGGGGATCGAACGGTTCATAGGCATCGACCTCGCCTGGGCGCAGGGCGGAGCCCGTACCAAGCCCAACGAGACAGGCGTGGCCGCCATCGACAGGTATGGCGTAGTGATCGATTGCGGCTGGACCCGTGGCCTCGAGGAGACGCTGTCGTGGCTGGCCAGGACGGCCGGCGCCGGACCGAGTCTGGCATTCGTCGACGCGCCCCTGGTCGTCGACAACCCGGTTGGGCAGCGCCCGTGCGAGCGGGAGGTCGGCCAGCGGTACGGCCGTTGGAAGGTCAGTGCGAACAGCACCAACCAGAGCTCTCCCCGGCGGGCCGGAGTGCTGCTGCGGGAAGGGCTTCAGGAGTCGGGCTGGGCCTATGACGACGGCAGGGGTGGGCCGCCAACCGGTGGCCAGGTCTTCTCCGAGTGCTACCCGTACACGACCTTGGTGGGAGTGGTCGAGCTGGGCTACGGCGAGGAACGTCCCACGTACAAGCGTCGACCGGCACGGGTTGCGACCGCACAGTGGCGAGCCGTACGGGCGGCAGAGTGCGACAGGCTGATCGCACGCATGGCGGGCCTGGCCACGGCCGATCCGCCTCTCGTGCTCTCTTCCCATCCGGTCTCCCGTCGGCTGATCACTGAGCCCTCGCCCCAGAAGACGGCTGACTACAAGCATCGGGAGGATCTCATCGACGCGCTGCTGTGTGCGTGGACGGCCGCTCTCTGGTACCGCCACGGACTGGCGCGCTGCCAAGTACTCGGAGCGGACAGCCTCCTGCCACCCGGACAGGCTCCCACCATCGTCGCGCCTGCCCGCGCCGAACAGAGGCGTGGCCGCGAAGCGCGCTCGGGCGAGGCGCTCGGCAGCTGACGGTGCCGTCATCGGTGGTCTCCTGGTGTCGGTGTGCCGCCCCTCACGTGCCGGGCGTGAACAAGCGCCCGATCAACTCGGGGTACGGGAGGCGTACTTTGTCAAGTACCTTCCTGAGGGCCTCCGGTGGGCCCGTCCGGAGCGGTGTCGGGGTACCGACGAGGCCGGGCACCGCCGACAGGTCGCCACCACTGAACCGTGATTCCGGTGTGGCCGGGGGACGTACCGCATAGGTCCGCCAGACGCATGCCGGGGGGCTCAGCAGGACCAGATGAGGGTCGGCCCATGCGGCAAACGCCCAGCGGTTCCTGCTTGCCCGGTGGCAGAGCGCACTCGACAAGCTGGCTGACGACGAGGCCGTCGAGATCGGCGTGCTGACCAAGTCGTTCCCCGGCGTGGACGACCATGGCGGCACGTTCCGCACCCACCTCGAACTCGCTGCCCTGGCCATTGCGCTGAAGCGGCGGGTCATCGTCCTGCAGGCCGTCGAGCATGCGCAGAGCGACCCTGGCAACTTGTTCGAGAGCTTCGCCCGCGCGCTCAAGGCCGACCAGCAGCGCCTCGACAAACTGGAGTGGAACCCACTACATCGCGGTGATTTAGGTAAACCAGCCGACCGGGTTCGGCCGCGATCGAGGCCCTGCCATGGCGCAGGTACTGCAGCACACAACGCCTCCGCCACCTGGCACGGGCTGCGGGAGTCCCGCTCGGTCAAGACCATGGCCATCGCGGCAAACCTGGGCGGAATCGCCTTCTCGGAAGCACGTCCGGTCTTGCGCATCCACCGCCGCCAGGAGAACGGCAAGCGGCAGATGCGGGAGATGGTCTACGCCGTCACCAGCCTCGATACCCTCCAGGCCGACTATGCTGACCTGGAGGGATACGTGCGCGGGCACTAGGGACACCGGCAGCGCGCCGCGGGCGATTGGCGCTTTGTGGAACCTGGCCATCGGCAGGCTGCGGCTGCTGGGAGCGGACAACATTGCCAAGACCACCCGAGCGATCCGAGACGCGCCGACGCACCGAAACACGCCGTCTGGATCTGGAGCATCACCGACAGCCCACTCCTACCGAGAACTTGAAGCCACCGTGGTCCGCATGGACGCGCACATGCTCAGCCCCGCCCTCACCGAATGATCCGCCAGCCCAGGTCAGACTCCTCGGCCTGGCAGTTCGCGGTTTTCTCAACATGCTTTGGGTGCGACTGCCTACGGTCACGAGGTCGACGTAACACAGGGTGACACGTGCTGACCTGTTCGACCGGCTCAGCTTGGCCAAGGGGCAATCGGGCATGGGCTTCTCCAGCTCATGCTGCCTGTGCGAGCTGTGAGACGCAGAGAGAGGATCTGCATGGCACTTGTGCGGACGGGCCGCCGCAGGGGCGTATGCGCACCCCGTCAAAATAATTGCGTGTGCATACTCTCGGGGCGTGATCTTGCGACTCGCGGGAACCTCAACATCAATTAGCCCTGTTGCGGCTGGTCAAAGGATCTCGTGAACGTCCCACTTGCTGTAGCGATACACGAGCGAGGACCTCGACCTTACGGTCGGTGTTGCGTTGTCGTACGTGATCGTGATGCCCAGGGTCTCGTACAAGGCGACCGACCATGACGCCGTCCGCCCCCGTCTGGGGGAAGGGAGTGGGACGGCTGTCCGTTGTATCGGGGAACGCCCGTCAGGGATGTGACCTGGACGGACGATACATCGGCACCTGCGGTGGCCGGTTCACGCGTCCGCCGGAGAAACTGGGCGTACGGAAGTGGCAGGGCGGACTGAGGTGATCGCCGATGTCGGACGAGAGTGTGGACTATCCGGGTCTCATCGTCCCGGTCGGACATGTCGAGCCGGTGCCGCGGCGCATCCGTGCGCAGGTCGGCGGTCAGTGGGTGTTCGACACCCGGCGCGCGGTGTACGTGTGGGAGTGGCCCGGCTATCCGCAGTACAGCATTCCGCTGCGGGATCTGACCGAGGGCGTCCTGACCGACGACGGCCGCACGGGGCGCTTGGGTCCCGGCCCCGCGCGGCGGCACTCGCTGCGGGTCGGCTCCGAGGTCCGTGAAGGTGCGGCGTGGGTCTGGGCCGAGGGAGCCCCGGAGGTACTCATCGGCACCGCCCGTTTCCGGTGGGACGCGATCGACGCGTGGTACGAGGAGGAAGAGCAGGTCTTCGTGCACCCGAGGAGCCCGTATACGCGGGTGGACGCGCTGCGCTCGTCCAGCAGCGTGCGCGTCGAGGTGGACGGCACCGTCCTGGCGGATGCGCCGTCCTCGGTGAAGCTCTTCGAGACCGGCCTGCCGACCCGTTACTACGTGGAGCGTGCCTTCGTCGACTGGGACCTGCTGCGTTTCTCGGACACGGTGACGGCGTGCCCGTACAAGGGCAGGACCAGCGGGTACTGGTCCTTCGTGAGCGGGGCCGTCACCCATGACGATGTCGCTTGGGCGTACGACTTCCCGACGGTGGCGTGCTCCACCATCGCGGGGATGGTCGCCTTCTACAACGAGCACGTCGACCTGCACGTGGACGGCGTCCTGCTTCCGCGGCCCACCGCCCTCTCACGGGCACAGTGGGACAAGCAGCAGCGGGCGCGTTCCTGAGCCGCTCGCCGTCGCCCACGGATCAGGGTGGAGCAACTGGTGCGGCGGTATTGCGGTGGACGGGGGCTCGGTCGTCGTGCCGGCTGAGGCGCCGCCGCCCACAGCCATCGGTCAGGTGCGGCTGCCCGTGCCTGACGAGGGCGTGCCGGCAGCAAACGCGGTCAGGACACGTAGGGCGGCCGTACCGGTGTTCGTCAGCAGGGCGACCGTCGGCGCCGTCCACCGGTCCAGGTGGCGCTGCAGTTCCGGATCGAGTTCGATGGTGATCCGGACATACCTGCTGTTCAGCGTGGTCACCTTGGGCGTGTGGGGTTGCGGTTCCGCCTGACCGCGCTGCAAGGCCGCGCGATAGTTGTCCTTGCGTTGCTTCATACGCCTTCCTGACGCTTGAGGAGTTCGTTCGCGAGGTCCATGTAGGCCGTTCTCTGGACGCGGACCGGACCGCCGAACGACTGGGAGTACAGGTCGAGGCGGGCGATCTGCGTGTCGAGCACGTCGAACCCCCGTTCCGCGAGCACTTCCCGGGCGTCGGCGTCGGGACCGGTACGGGTGGTGTCGGGGCGGTTGGTGCGGTTGAGCAGCACCGCGGTGCGGGCCGGCTCCGCGCGCAGGGACTGCACATCGCTCATCTCGGTCTGAATGGGGGCCATCCGGTCCAGCTCGATGGGGGCCGGAGTGACCGGCACGATCCACTCGTCGGCATGGCGCATGACGCCGCGGGCGACGCGGGCGTGGTCCTCGAGCTGAGGGGCGTCGAGCACCACGGCCTGCCGTCCGCCGAGAAAGTCGTCGATGCGACGGTGCACGTCGCCCACGGGAAGAGAGATCACGGGGAAGGGGAAGCCGCCGGCGAGTTCGCTCCAGCGCAGCGCGGAACCGGCCGGATCGCTGTCGACAAGCAGCGGGGGCAGTCCCAGCTCGTAGAGCGCATGGGCCAGCCAGACAGCACTGGTCGTCTTCCCGACTCCGGGCTTCAGGTTGACAAACGCACAGCTCAGCAGCACGTCCGCCACCGTATTGAGCCCAGCCGGCCAGTGCCGCCCGCCGCGCGGAGTGGGTGCCCGGGTTTCACCCGGGGGTGGGCCAGGTGGATGGGGGTGGGCCAGGTGGATGTAGGTGCGGCAACGATTCGACCGTAGTTGCGTCGGGCCTTCGAAAGCCCGGTCTTCTCAGGCGCGGAGGTCGACGCGGACGCCTCGCCCGGTGGCGAGGGCGGCGTCGACGAGGAGGCGGCCGATGGCGAGGTCCTGGAGGCCGAGTCCGACCGACTTGAAGAGCGTGATGTCGTCCTCACTCTTTCGTCCGGGATGCAGACCAGCGATGACGGAGCCCAGCTCGCCCTCCAGATCGTCGAACCGCAGGGCCCCCTCGTTGACCGGGATCACGATGTCGCCGGACTTCTGTCGCACCGTTGGAAGGCTGTCCACGAACACCCGCGAGCGGAGGATCGCCTCGGTGTCGACCTCGCGGTGATCCGGCCTGGGGCGCGCGCCGACCGCATTGACATGCAGTCCGGGCACGAACGAGGCGCCGTGCACCACCGGCTCCACAGCGGGGGTGAGCGTGCACAGCACGTCCACGGACTGGGCGACGGCGTGCGGCGACTCGAGCAGCCGCACCTTGAGGCCGTGTTGCTCGATGGCCTTCTGGAAGCCGTGTGCCGTTGCCCTGCTGCGGGTCCAGAAGTGCACCGTGCCGATGGGCAGCACCTCCAGCATCGCCGTCACGTGCGCGACGGCCAACGCCCCCGCACCGACCAGGCCGAGTGTCGTGCTTCCCGGCCGGGCGAGGTGCCGAGTCGCCACCGCGGTGGCCGCCGCGGTCCGGATCCGGGTCGGGACGGCCCCGTCCAGGACGGCCAGCACCTCCCCGGTGTCGGTGGAGACGAGCACGATGCTGGAACGCTGGGTCGGCAACCCGTGCTCGGCGTTCGCGGGCACGTCGGCGAGGAGTTTGACGGCCGCGAGCCCGGCCCGCTGGGAAGCGGCGGCCATCGGCAGGAAGCCCGAGTCGCTCCCCGGAAGGCGCATCAGCGCAGGCGCGGGCTGTACGGCGGTCCCGCGCGCGACATCGCCCATGGCGGCGTCGACGGCCTCGATGGTCGCACGCATGTCGACGAGCGGCTCAAGGTCGCCGCGCCTGAGGATGAGGGTCATCTTCGATACTGCCTTTCGAGGGCACGGCCGTGACCGGATGGAGCGCAGCCCGGTTCGGGCGCGGCTCGGCGGTGGGCGCAGGTACGGTCCGGGCCTGCGCCCACCCCTGGACGGGGAGCAACCCGCACGTGATCGGCTCTGTCGCGGGGCCGGTCGCCAACTTGCCTGGCTGTCGGGATTGCCCCGCCCCCGATGTCAGTCAGCCATGCGCAGGAACCCGACGTTGAAGTCCTGCTGCGTCGGCGAGAACGGGATGCTCTTGACGCGCCCGTCCGAAAGGATGGTGATGGCCGGGTAGGCGATGTAGAGCAGGGCGTGATCGGCGAGGATCTGGTTCTGCGCCTTGGTGAAGGCCGCACACGCCTTGTCTGCGGTCGCGGCGGTGTTCCCTTCCTTCAGCCACTTGTCGACCTGCGGGTTTGAGTACCAGGTGTAGTTGGTCGATCCGGCGAAGGCTGAGTTGTACTCACGGTTCAGCTGCGGCCCCGCCTCAGGGTAGGGGGCAAAGTCCCATGCGAGCGCGATGTCAGGCATGGTCGCCTGCCGGGAGATGCGGTCCGAGTACTGAGGGAACGTCACCGACTTGAGCTCCGCCTTGAGACCGATCTTCTTCAGGGAGTCCTGGAGGATGGTTCCGGCCGCGTTGAACTCGTCGACGGTCGGCTGGTAGGCGATCGTGACGGTCTTGCCTTCGGCTCCGGCCTTGCGAATGAGGGCCTTCGCCTTGTCGAGGTCCTGCTCCGGCTTTCCTGCATCGACTCGGCAAGCCATTCCTTCGGGGAGGATGGCATCAGCGATCTCACCCTGGCCCCCGAGCGCGCTCGTCAGGTGTCCTTTGTAGTCGTAGGAAAGCTGGATTGCTTCGCGGACCCTGGGGTCGGCGGTGATGCCGCCCTGCATGTTCATCCAGCCGTAGGTCTCCCGCGGGACGGGCAGTCGCATGAGTGTGAAGCGGCCGGTCTTCCTGACCTGCTCGACGTCCGCACCGGAGAGACCGTCCGTTATGTTGATGTTCCCGGCCAGGAGCTCGTCCCGACTGCCACTGCGGTCCTCCTGCATGCGGAGGACGATCGTCTTCGGTCGTTCCTTGTCAAAGGCCCAGTAGCCGGCGGAGCGCTTCAGCTGGATCTCTTGGTTCGCCGAGTACTGCGCCATGGCGAACGGCCCCGACCCCGCTTCGTGGGTTGCCAACCAGCCCTGACCGTTGTCATCGCCCTCATGCTTCTCGACGAGCTTGGAGTCGACGATGTAGATCAGGCTCAGGGCGCCGATGAACGCAAGGTCGTGCTGGGTCAGCGTGATGCGCACGTGCTGCTTGTCGATGGCCTCGGCCGACACGTAGTTCGTGAGGAATGCTGCAACGCCGGAGCCGATTCTCTTGGTGCGGTCCAGCGTGTACACCACGTCTTGCGCCGTGAACGGGTTGCCCGAGTGGAAGGTCACCCCCTCACGGAGGGTGAGCGTCAGGTGGGTTGCGTCTTCGTCGAACTTCCATGCGGTGGCGAGCTGGGGCACCAGCTTGCCGTTCGCGTCGTAGTTGACCAAACGGTCGTACATCGGAGCGAGATTGAAGTCGTTGTGTGCGTCCGAAGCCTGAAGCGGGTCGAGTGTCTCGGCGACGTTCGAGGTGCCGATGACGATCTGCGACTCGCCTCCCCGCTTTGTGTTCGGCGCCTGCATGTTGCATGAAGTCAGGGCGAGTGTCCCCCCGAGGGCGATCACGCCAGTCTTGAAGGCTCTTGCGCGCTGCCGGTCCATTGTTGTCCCTTTCATCAGAGGTTCCTTGATCAGGCGCCGGCTCGGCCGAGGGCATCCCGGTCAGGCGCATCCGGCAGGCGTGACCACTGCCCGACGCGGCGCTTCGTGAGCCACGTTCCGGCTCGTATCACGTCTCGACTTGTGGGAGGGGGCAAGCGCTCCAGTCGCGCGGGCGGCGTCGAGTAACGACGAGGTCTGCCGGCCCTCCCCGGTACTGCACTTGCTCCCCGATGCCGACCGTGACTGCTCCCTCCCATCCCTCCCGGCGCCGACTTCAGACCACGTTCAGCCGGTTCGGGATGCTGTTGAGCTCCTCGGGACCGTTCGATGTGAGCAGGACGGTGCCGCCGACGCAGACGCGCTGACCGTCGCGCAGTGCGTTCGGCTCGAAGGCGAACGCGTGTCCCTCCTGGATCACGAAGTCGCCGTCGATGGGGTGGCCGGAGGGCAGCCTCTTCAGGTGCTGGAGGGCGGGGTCGACGCCGGGGTTGATACGCGTCGCACTGTTGTAGATCGGCGACACCGTCTGCACCATCGGTCCGGTGTTCCAGGTACGCGAGCGCTGCAGAGGCTCCTCCATGATGGCCGCCAGCTCGGAGAACCGGAGACCAGGAGTGAGGGCCTCGATGCCGACGCGGTAGGACTCGAGACAGACCTCCTCCAGCTCGCGGAGCAGCGGGCTGGGTTCGCCGATCGACACGTCGATCTGCTGCTGCGACTCCTGGCCCCCGTAGAAGGCGAAGATCTCGGCCGCGATCGTGTCACCCTTGCGCAGGACGTGCGGCGCACCGCCCATCTCGAACCACTCGGGGATCGACCACGCGAACATGCTCGCTCCGGCACGCTCGAGCATGAACGGCCACCGCACCCACCCGCCGCCGGCGATGATGGCGTGGAACGCCGCCGCGGCGATCTCGTGCTCGTTACCGCCCGCGCGAGCGGTGTCCACGAACGCGTGACACGCCTGCTCGCCGAGAGCGGCAGCCTTGCGCAGCAGCACCTGCTCCTCGGGGCTCTTGACTATCACGAGGGATTCGTACGCGGCGGCGGTGTCGACCCAGTGCGCGTCGGGCAGCAGTTCCAGGACACGGGACCACGTCCTGTAGGAGATCGTGCCGGCGGCCTCGCCGACGAACCTGCCTGTCAGTCCCACGACTCCGAGCCGGCTCCGGTCGAGCCCCCGCTCCCGGAGCGCGGCCGCCAGGTTCGCCAGGCCGTCTCCGTGCTGCCAGTCCTCGACCCAGCGCTCCCACCGGGAGCCCTGCGCGTCCAGCCGGTCGAGCGGGACGTCGCCGGTGAATATGGTCGGGTCCTCGTGCTCCGTGAGGAGGACGATCGTGCGGCGACCCTCGTTGGTCAGGTAGGAGTCCGCGTGGTCCCTACCGGTCCCGAACACGACGATGCCCGCGAGCTCGTGCTCCTTCAACAGGCCACGCACGGCCGCCCAGCGCCGGTCGCGCTCCCGCAGGCTCAGCGTCGGGTAGGCCTGGTCGGTGGCGATGTCAGTCATGCTGTCCAACTCCTGTCGAGGGTGGGTTCTCCTTCGCCCATGCGGGTGAGGATCTGTCGAAGGTGCTGTGCGCTGCGATCGATGAAGTCGAGCGACTCGGGTTCGCCGACCGCGGAGTGGAGCTGCTCCCGACCGGCTGCCGTTTTGTCCGAGACGCGATCGGCGTAGGTCGTGGCCAGACGGACGACCTCGAAGGCCTCGGCGAGGGTGAGATCGGGATGACCCTCCTGCCAGCCGGGGTCGTATATCTGGAGCTCCATCTCACCGCGGGTGCTTTCGACGATGCCCTCGATCGACAGCATCAGGTCGCGCCCGAGGAGGGGTGCGAGCAAGCGGTCCCAGTCGAGGACACCCTCGCCCACCGGCACCAGGAGACGCGCGATCCCCGCTCGGGTGAAGAAGAGGGCTGCGTCGCGGACGTGGGTCGCACGGATGTAGGGGGCCGCTCGCTCCACCGCTGCGACGGGGTCCTCGCACCGCATGAGCACGTTCGCAGTGTCGAAGGTGATGCCGACGACGTCGGGCCCGACCGCCTCCACCAGCCGCACCAGCTCGAACGTGGTGATCTCCTCGTGGGTCTCGATGTTGAGGTGCACCCCGAGGTCACGCAGCACAGGCGCGAGCTTGCGCAGAAGGCGCTCGGTGGCGGCGAGTTGCTCGTCCCATCCGACGTCGGTCCGGAAGCGGTCGTAGGCGTACCGGCCCGACAACCGGAACTGGTAGTTGGCCGTCGCCGTCCACAGCTCGCGGATGCCGGCCGAGGCTGCGACCTCGACCATGCGCCGCATACCCCGCAGGTAGTCGCCCTCGCCGAGTGCCCGGATCTCGGGCGCCTCGGGGGTGACGAACGGGTTGACCTTCCCGACCCCCGCCTCTATGCGTTGGCCGAGATCGGTGGCCGCCTGCATCACGTCCCGAACCTCGGCCGCCTCCAGAGTCGGGCTGAGCTCCAGGACGGAACGGAAGTAGACACCCTCGAGCCCGCGATCTGCGGCGCGCTCCACGACAGAAACCGCAGGACGCCCGCGCACGACACCGAACTTCGAGCTGTCGACCCCAATACGCAGCATCTCGTCCTACGCTCCCGCCGGGTCGCCGCCGGCCGCAGCGAGGTCGAGGTCGACCAGGCCGTGATCGAACACGTTGGCCGGATCGAACGTCGCCTTCGTCTTTGCCAGGCGCTCGTACTTGTCGCCGTAGATCTCGCGGCCGCGGCCGGCGTCATTGCGCTCCGAGGTGAAGTTGATGTAGGTGCCGTGTTCCCACTCGCTGACGGCGGTACTGAACCGCTTGACCCAGGCGACGAGTTCGGGCCGCTCGTCCGGGTACTCCCAGTCGGCGCCGATGTTCCCGGCCCATCGCGAGTGGATGTCGGTGGTGGAGTCGTTGCTGTGGTCTCGCGGGTGGATCCTGCCCGCGATGAGCTCGAACGGGCACATGACCTGGTGCGCGATGTACGAGCTGGAATTGAGCGAGCGGCCCGGATAGGCGTCCACGTGCTCGATCACGATGTCGAGGAGCTCGTCGGGCATCTCGCGGAAGGCGACGTGCCTCCAGTAGTGGCAGATCCCGTAGCGGAACTCGTCATCGGTGGAGTGCTGCAGCGTGACGTGGGGAACCGTCCAGACGCGTTCGTAGATCGGGGTCCCGACCTCGAACATCGGCTTGCTCGACTCGGGCTCGCCGGCAGGGTCGCCATAGGTGACGGTGGCCATGGACACGATGGGCCGGCCGCGGTGTTCGCGAGGCACCTGGGACCAGTACTCGGGAGCACGGTAGAGCCGGACGTAGGAGGTGACGTTGTCCGGCATGCCCGGGCCGAGGTCACGGAACCGTTGGAGGATCTCCTTGCGGTTCTCCGTGGGGAAGAGGGCCAGACGTACGGTGGCGAGGCCGGGGAGGTCGATGTAGTCGAAGACGAACTCCGTCGCGATGCCGAAGTTGTGGCCGGCGCCCTTCAGTGCCCAGAAGAGTTCGGGCTCGTTGTTCTCGTCGACCCTGCGGATGACGCCGTCGGCCGTGACGAGCTCCACCTCGCGGAGGAAGTCGACGGTCGAGCCGAACATGCGCGACAGGTAGCCGGCGCCACCACCGAGAGTCAGGCCGGCGACACCCGTGTGGGACACCACGCCGGCCGGGAGCGCGATGTCGTACGGCTCGGCCGCCCGGTCGACGTCTCCCCAACGGCAGCCGGCTCCCACGGTGATCGTGCGACTGGCTGTGTCGATCGTGACCTGGCGCATGAGTCCCGTGTCGATCAGCACGGCGTCGTCGGACACGCTCGTGCCGGCGAGATTGTGACCGCCGCCGCGCACCGTCAGGGGGACTCCGTTGTCGCGGCACCAGCGCAGAGCCGCCGCGGCGTGCGCCGCGGTCGTGCACCGGACGACGGCCGCCGGACGCTGGTCGATGTCGGCGTTCCAAACCCGGCGCAGTGTTTCGTATCCAGGCGCCCCGGGCAGGACGACGTCGCAGTCGACCGCCGCGACGAGACCCATCAGCTCGGGCTTCTGTTGCATTGCTGTTGCACTCCTAATCTCGGGATTCTGCTCCGGAACGGCCCGCGACCTGGGTCATGAGTGCGCTCCGGGATTCGGTGAGGAACTGGCGGTAGTCGGCAGCTCTGGGAGGCGACGAGCGCAACGAGGCGAGGCACGGCGCGCGGCCTGTCGCCACCAGGTCGTCGAAGTCGGCGGCCAACGCATGCAGGGCTGCAGCATCGGCGTCGGTCATGTCCGGGTGCGCGTCGCGCCAGCCCGGGTCGTCGGGCTGCAGCAGCATCTCCGCTCGGGAGCCGCCGATTGCTTCGATGACGAGGTCGAGGTCCGGTCTGGCAGCGAGGACACAACCGAGAAGATCGGACCAGTCGATGAAGCCTCGGCCCACCGGTGTCAGGAACCTGGCCAGCCCTGCCTCGGTTCGGACGAGTACCGCATCTCGCAGGTGGGTCATGTTGACGTACGGAGCGACGCGCCGGACCGCGTCACCTATGAGCTCGCCCCGCACGGGAAGGTTCGCGGGATCCAGGCACACGCCCAGGACGTCCGAGCCGATGTCCTCGATGAGCCTGAGGATCTCGAAGGTCGTGATCTCCTCGTGGGTCTCGAGGTTGATCCTCACGCCGGCCGCGCGCAGCGACGGCGTCAGCAGCCGGAGGAAGCGAGCGGTCGCCTCCAGTTGGAGGGGCCATTCGACATCGGTGCGAAAGCGGTCGAAGCAGAAGGGCGCGGGCAGCTCGTGCTTGTAACCCCCTGTTGCGGTCCATGCCTCGGTCCAACCGTGCTCGGCACAGATGTCGATCATCCGCTCCATGCCTGTGAGATAGCTTCCACCACCCAGATCCCGCACGCGCGGCAGCTCGGCCGTCATGTAGGGGTTGACCTTGCCGAGGCCCACCTGGACGAACATCTCCCGCCGCGCAGCCTCTTCGCTGAACTCGGTGATCGCGCCCCTGTCCAGGGCCGGGAATGCTTCGTCGAGCGTCCGCACGAGGACTCCCTCGAACCCGAGGTCGCTCAGTGCCACCAACGTCTGGATCGGGTCGTCGCCCAAGAGGGACGCACCGTCCGTGAACGTCACATCGGCGCCGATCCGAGTCATCTCGCCGCCTCCTGCCGACGTGCCCGTCGCGCGCGTTCGGCCATGGGGTCCGGTACCGGAACGGCCTCCATCAAGGCTCGCGTGTAGGGGTCCTGCGGATCGTCGTAGATCGCGGGGACGTCGCCCGTCTCCGCGATGACCCCACGGTTGAGCACCACCAGTCGTGTACACAGGTACTTCACGACAGCGAGGTCGTGTGAGACGAAGAGCACCGTCAGGTCCAGCTGACGCTGCATGTCCTTGATGAGGTTGAGCACTTGGGCCTGGACCGACACGTCCAGGGCGGACACCGGCTCGTCGCAGAGGAGGACCCTGGGGCCGACCACCAGTGACCGGATGATCGCGATCCGCTGTCGTTGTCCGCCCGAGAAGTGGCGCGGGTATCTGGCCAGGTGCTCCGGGAGGAGGCCGACCACGTTGATCAGCTCATCGATCCGGGCGCGACGTTCACGCGCGGAGAACCCACCGATCACCAGCATCGGCTCTTCGAGGATCTGACCGACGGTCATCCGGGGATCGAGGCTCGAGTACGGGTCCTGGAAGACCATCTGGACCTCGCGCCGGTAACGTCGCAGATCGGCCTTCGAGGCCTCCGCGGGGTTGATGCCGTCGTACGTGATCTCGCCGGAGTCCTCCTTCTCCAGGCCGACCAGACAACGGATGATCGTGGACTTCCCGGATCCGGACTCGCCGACCAGACCGAGGATCTCGCCCTGTCGCACGTCGAACGAGACGTCGTCGAGCGCCTGGTGGGCGCCGTGTCCACGGCCGAAGCGCTTGCGCAGCCCGGCCACGCGCAGCAACACCTCAGGCATTGCTTGTCACTCCTTCCAGGGGCATGTAGTCGGCGACGGTCTTCAGCCGGACGTTCGGGTCTGCATCCAGCCGCGGGACGGATCCGATCAGGCCTCGCGTGTAGGGATGCCGTGGGCAGGCGAAGAGGTCGTCGACCGTGCGCGCCTCGACGAGGCTGCCGCGCAGCATCACCGCGACGCGGTGGGCCAGGCCGGCGACGATTCCCAGGTCGTGGGTGATGAAGAGAACCGCGAGGTCGAGCTCCCGCGATTGCTCCTCGAGCAGATCGAGCACCTGCTCCTGGACCCGGACGTCGAGAGCCGTGGTCGGCTCGTCGGCGATGAGCAGGTCGGGTTCGGCCACCAGAGCGGCCGCCATGACCACGCGCTGGCGCATGCCGCCCGAGAACTGCCCCGGATAGGCGCGCAGCCTCTCCGTCGCCTTCGGCACCCGGAGCCGGTCCAGCATCTCCGCCGCCTTGGCGTAGGCCTTCTTCTTCGACATCCCGCGGACGGTCAGCGGCTCCGCGACCTGCTCACCGATGGTGAGGACCGGGTTCAGCGCAGTCATCGGGTCCTGAAAGATCATGGAGATCTCGCGGCCCCGGATCCTGCGCATCTGACGCTCACCGCTGCCGACCAGCTCCTGCCCCTTCCAGCGGATGGAGCCCGAGAGGCGGAGGTGCGGATCGAGCTGCAGAATCGCACGAGCAGTCATGCTCTTGCCGGATCCGGACTCCCCGACGAGCGCCACCCGCTCGCCCGGCTTGATCTGGAGCGACAGGCGATCCACGAGGGTCAGGTCGCCGGCACCGCCGCCGATGCGCTCCTTCTCGGGCACGCAGACGGACAGTGCGTCGATGGACATCAGCGGTTCGTGACAGACCATCAGGACCTCCTCGACGAGGGATCGACCGAGCTGCGGACGGCGTCCCCGGCGAGTCCGAACGCGATGGCTGCGAGGGTGGTCGCAAGGCCGGGGAACAGTGCGATCCACCAAGCGGTCGTGATGTGGTCCTGCCCCTGGGCGATGAGCGATCCCCAGTCCGGGCTGGGGGGTGGGGCTCCGACACCGAGGAACGCGAGGCCGGCGATCATGACGATGGTGCCGGAGATCTCCATGCTTGCTTGCACGTAGATCGCGTCGAGTGAGTTGGGCAGGACGTGCCGACGCATGAGCCGGAGCCGCGACATGCCCAGGATCCGGGCCGACTCCACGTAGGAGCTGGTCATCGTCTCGCGCAGGATGTTGCGCATGAGGCGAGCGGTGCTCGGCCATGAGGTCGCGATCATGGCGAGCACGATCGACATCATCGACGGTCCGAGCGACGCGGCCAGGCCAAGGGCGAGCACGAGGCTGGGCAGTGACATGAGAATGTCGCAGACGCGCATGACGGCCTCGTCGATCCAGGTGGGCATCAGCGCGGCGATGCTCGCGACGAGCACGCCGATGCCCGCTGCGGAGAGGACGATCGCGACTGCGATGAGGAGGGTCCTTCCGGCCCCGGCGAGGATCCTGGAGAGCACGTCGCGTCCGACGTTGTCGGTACCGAGCAGGTGGCCGCTCCCGGGTGGGAGGAACGCCTGCTTCGTGTTCACCATGAACGGGTCGTGCGGTGTCCAGAAGATGCCTATGAGTGCCACCAGCACGAGGAGGGCGACGAGCACGAAGGCCATCCTGTCCAGCAGCGGGAAGCGTGGTCCCCCGAGGATGCGCCGGGCAGTTGTGCCGATCGACCGTCCGATCGCGGCCGGTGAGGCGTACGACCTTGCGGCGCCGGCTCCGTGACCGGTCGAGCCGGTCCGTGGCTCGTGCTCGGTGTCCGGCGTGGGCGGTTCCTCCGCCTCGCGCTCGACGACGCTTGCGCCGTCGTTGGTCATGCCGCACCTCCTGGGGCGTTGCGCACGCGCGGATCGAAGACCCGTTGGAGCATGTCGGTGATCAGCGCCGTCATGATGAAGACCGACCCGATGACGAAGACGGCTGCAAGGACGGCGAAGGTGTCCTGGCTGGTGATGGAGCCGTACAGGTAGCTTCCGATTCCCGGGAGCGAGAAGACCGCCTCGACCAGGACGGCGGCGCTGATCATCCAGCCGAACTGCATGCCGAAGATGGTCACCACCGCGCCGAGAGAGGAGCGGAACGCATGGCGCATGATGATGCGTCGCCGCGGAACTCCCTTGGAGATTGCGAACGTGATGAAGTCCGACTTCATCGCGGTCATCATGTTCGACCGGATGATGCGGGCGAGGGTCGTGATGAAGGGCATGCTCAGGGCCACGGCCGGGAGCAGCAGGTGCGCGACGGAGTCGACGACGTTGCCGATGTTGCCGAACAGAAGCGAGTCGATCACCGTGAACCCGGTTACCCGCGGTGGCGCCAATCCGACGCTGTTGGTGCCGGAGATGGGGAACCAGCCGAGGCGCAGGCTCAAGGACCAGCGCAGCATGATCGCCAGCCAGAACATGGGCACGCCCCCGGAGAGGACGAGGATGACGCGAGCGGCGATGTCTGCTGCTCGGCCTTCGTTGACTGCCGCGACGATGCCGAGCGGGGCCGCGACGGCCACCACGATGAGCATGGTCAGGACGACGAGTTGGACAGTTGTCGGGAGTACGTTCAGCAGGTCGTTCGAGACCTTCTGGTGCGTCACGACCGATTCGCCGAAGTCGCCGTGCACCAGACGCTTCATGAAGTCCAGGTACTGGACAAGGACCGACTGGTCGAGGTGGAGCTTCTCGCGCATGGCCTCGACCTGCTCGCCGGTCGCAAGCCGCCCGGCGGCCACACGCGCGACGTCGCCCGGGATCAGCTTCGACATGAAGAAGATGATCGTTGCGACTCCCCACAGCGACAGGAGAGCAAGGCAGATGCGACGGGCGATGAAGCGGGTCATCGCGTCTTGCCCGCCGTGTGTGGGGTCGTGTGGTCGAGCGCGGCTGCGAGGGCACCGAGCCACAGCGGCAGGGCGATCGCACCGGATCGGACGTCCGGGGTGCGCGTCATCGGCGCGAGGGTGATGACAACGCCTGCCAGTGCATGGCCGAGGAGCACGATCGGGCCCGCGGTCTGGATCGTCGAGCCGGAGACCAGGAACAGACCGGTGCCGATCGCGGACCCGAGAGAGAGTATCCGGATGTGCCTGTTCTTCAGGCGACTCTGCATTTCAACGTGCTTGCTCATCGGGGCTGCCCGTTCTTTGTGCGGGTAGATGGTGTCGTTGCACGTGCGGTAGGCGCGCTCGGTGGGCTCGATGCCCCGTTGCTTTGCCTCGATCAGATTCCGCCTCGTCCGGACCGGGATCGTCCGCTCGATCTGCTTAGCCAGGTGCTCTCAGGTCGCCTCTGGGCCGTGGACCCTTTGCTGTTCCTGCAGTTGTGGTCACCCCGGAACGGTGCACATTTGTTGAAGACTCGACATCTATGACCGGATTTGGCGGTACGGCCCACATCACGCCCGGCCGACGCGGATCAGTCATCAAGGAACGAGAGCGTGCCCACGGCGACGTACCCCACCCGGGCGGGTCGTCATGAAGGCCTCCTGGCGACGCACCCGGACGCCTCGGCCGAGACACTCAGGCCCTGGTCACGGACAGGGCGGCACGGGTGGGACGGGTGAGTCGGGATGGCTGGTGGAACGTCATGCGCTACTCCCGGGCGTGCCGATGGCGTGGATGACTTCTCATTTGGTATACCGATTTTCATTGCAAGGGATCACTCGTTGTGTAGCGAGTGAGCTGCGATGAGGCCTCAACATAGGGCGATGTGGGGCGAGATGGGAAGACGGCGGTTGGGCATTTTTGTGAATTGGTATGCCAATAGGAGCGGGGTGCGGTCGGGTGGGCAACTCGTAGCGTGCCGTAGGGCGCCGGTCCGGGTGACTCGTGAACCGTCTGCCGCTCGTCGGGGCCGGCTCTCCCGGGGTATGTCGCCGGTTCGGTGTCCGTCCGCGGTCCGACTCAACAGAGGCGTGTCCCGGTCGTGATCCGGAAAACGGCGTGTCGATCGTGGCTGCCGTGTCGCCCGAGCGCGGGGAACACAGCCCATGGCGGTCTTCTGCTGGACCTCGCGGACGATGACGAGGAGGAGTACGCGCGCCAGGTGGAACCGCCGGTCTTGGCACGCTCACCGGCGCGCAGCAGACCCTGGCCGAGTTCCTGCGCGTCGACCAGGGCCTACTGAGCGTAGTCGCGCAGGCGAGCGCAGCGGCGATCGAGCCCCGGGCGGACCGGAAACGGCTCGCCTCGTTCATTGCCGAGCTCCCCGCAGCAGAGCAGGACGCCCTGCTGCTGAACGCCGACATGGGCAGCGAGAGGCGTCCCGGAGCAGAGCTGCTGGCCCATTACCGGGAAGCCACCAGGGGCAACCAGGACACCGCTCCGAAAGTGCGGCGCAGCGCCGCACACTTGCTGGATGCCGCTCACGCGCAGCGCACCGGGCGCCTTGAGCGGGAACGCGCAGCACGGGAAGCGGACGAGCGCCGTCGCGTCGAGGCCGCCGAGGCGGCCCGCGCCGACCGACTGGACCACCTCACCCGCAACGCGGAGCAGACCTGGGGCAGGGGCGAGGCCCTCATCACGCAGAAGAAGTCCACAACCTACGACCGGGCCTCCGCGCTCCTGGACGACCTGCGCGCCGCCCACGCTCGCACCGGCGACATCACCGCATTCGAGGAGAGGGCCGGACGCCTGCGCGAGGCCCATCGGGGCAGGCCGGCGTTCATGCGTCGCTTCGACGAGATCGGCATTCCCCATCCACGCGAGCGGCCCGCGCGAAAATGACTTCGCGCGGGCCGTCGCCGGTGTCTGGAAACGTCAGGTGTCCTCGCGCTCCCGCGCAAGATCATTGACCCGTCCACGGACGACGAACCAGCCGCCGACCAGCGCCGCCGCGATCAGCGGCAGACACAGCACGGTCGTACGGCCCACTCCGCCGCCCCACCACATCAGGAAGACGACACCGGCGAGGAAGAACAGTGTGACGATCTGCGTGTAGGGGGCCCAGGGCAGCCGGTACGAGGGGCGGGTGACTCTGCCGTTCTGCGAGCGGTACCAGAACAGCAGCGAACAGAGCATGATCATGCCCCAGGTGCCGAGAATGCCGATCGACGCGAAGTTGAGAACGATCTCGAACGCCTGGCCGGGCATGACGTAATTGAGCACGACGCCCAGCACACCGAAACCGGCGGTCAGCAGGATGCCGCCGTAGGGCACCTGCCCCTTGTTCATCCGGCCGGTGAACCTGGGCGCGGAGCCCGCCAGTGCCATGGACCGCAGGATGCGGCCGGTGGAGTACAGCCCGGAGTTCAGGCTGGAGAGCGCCGCGGTCAGCACGACCAGGTTCATCACACCGGCCGCGCCCGGGATGCCGAGCTTGTCCATGACGGTGACGAACGGGCTCTGGTCCCCCGAGTACGAGGTGTACGGCAGCAGAAGGGCCAGGAGCACCACCGAGCCGACGTAGAAGAGGCCGACGCGCCACATGATCGAGTTGATCGCCTTGGGCATGATCTTCTCGGGGTTCTCGGTCTCGCCGGCAGCCACACCGCACAGCTCGACCGAGGCGTACGCGAACACGACACCCTGGATCACCATCAGCATCGGGAGCATGCCGGTGGGGAAGATGCCGCCGCTGTCGGAGATGGTGGAGAAGCCGGGTGTGTGACCGTCCACCGGGTGCTGGGTGACCACCAGGAAGATCCCGATGAGCATGAACGCGACCAGGGCGGAGACCTTGATGATCGCGAACCAGAACTCCATCTCACCGAAGTACTTCACCGAGATCAGGTTGGCGGTGAGTACGACGGCAAGGGCGATCAGCGCGAGGATCCACTGCGGGATGTCGCTGAACATCGCCCAGAAGTGGGCGTAGGTGGCGGCCGCGGTGATATCGGCGACGGCGGTGGTCGACCAGTTCAGGAAGTACAGCCAGCCGGCCGCGAAGGCGCCCTTCTCGCCCATGAACTCACGGGCGTACGAGACGAAGGCACCGGAGGAGGGCCGGTAGAGGACCAGCTCGCCGAGCGCGCGGACGACGAAGAAGGCGAAGACACCGCAGACGGCGTAGGCGATGGCGAGCGAGGGGCCCGCACCGGCCAGTCGCCCGCCCGCGCCCAGGAACAGGCCGGTGCCGATCGCGCCGCCGATGGCGATCATGTTGATGTGACGGGACTTGAGGTCCTTGCTGTAACCGGCATCGCCGGCGTCCCGGTGGGGGGAGCTCGTCGCCGGTGGGGCGGCGACGAGCGTTTCGGCCGCAGTGGAGCGGTCACTCATGGAGGAGATTCGCCTTTGTGAGGGGAGGGTGGGCGGTCCCGGCCATCGCCGGCCAGGAAGTCGTCACCGTGGCACGGCTCGATGGCCATCATCCGGGAATCCTGTGATTCTGGCAGTGCCCTACATCACTCAGGAATAAATCTGAGGTACATCAGAGGTTGCGGGGCGGTAAGCAAAGGAGGGGTGGAGGCGCCTCCGTGCGTCCCGATGTGCCGTGGGCGACGGTGAAGACCTTGGCGGAGGCGATGGTGTTCGCGAATGCGGTCGGGGCGCTGCGATATCGGCGACGCCGGGACCGTGGGGCAATGGATGGGCATTGCGATTTTCGCAACGCCCTCGTACGCTGACCGTATGAGTGGGACTGTGAGCGAACGTGTACGGAAAGTCATGGACGCGGCCTCGGTCCACCAGGCAGCGTTCGCCGAGGCCATAGGGCTGACCCCCGACAAACTGTCGAAGTCTCTCAGCGGCGTCCGACGATTCACGTCTCTTGACCTCGCCCGGATCGCCGAGTTCGGCAACACCACCGTCGACTGGCTGCTGACCGGCCGCGAGCCGCTCCGTCCTGCCTTCGCGGCCCGCGCAAGCGCCCCGGAAGTCGATGACCAGGGACGCGACAGACTCAGGGATCTCGTCGAAAGGTTCACGACGGCCCATGAGGTACTGGAATTTCTCGGCCGGTCACCGGAGCTGCCGGAACTGCCGTCCGTCCGGAGCGAGGTGGAGCGCCATGTCGACCAGGGGGTGGCTCTGGCCGAGGACGCATGGGCAGCCGCCGGGACACCGGCGGTCAGTGATCTGGAGACATCCGAGCTGATCCACGTCGTGGAGCGTGCCTTCGGCGTGGACGTGGCGAAGATCGGCTTGCCCAAGGGGGTCGACGGTGCGGCCTGGCAGGCGGACGGATTCCGGCTGATCATGATCGGCCGGACGAAGGTGCCGACGCGCCAGCGCTTCACGCTCGCCCATGAACTCGGGCACATCCTGGCCCGGGACGCCCAGCACCTCCTCACGGAGACTCATCTCGCGCCGGGGCGACAGAAGGACCTGACAGAGATCCGCGCCAATGTGTTCGCAGCCAGCCTGCTCATGCCCAGGGACGAGCTGAACGCTGCTGCGAAGGGGCACGACCTCACGGACGAAGAGCTCAGATCGCTCGTCGTGCGCTTCAAGGTGTCGCCGAGCGCACTCGCGGCCCGGCTTTCCCAGCTGGGCCTCATCGATGCGGAGACAAGAGGCGGACTGCGTGAACTCACCACGGAGGCTTGCCACTTGCTGACCGGACAGAGCGACGCGTTCGCAGCCCGCACTGCCTGGGCGGAAGCAGCACGGCTGCCCTTCCGCCCCATCCGGTCGCTGTACGAGGCGTACCTCGCCGGAGAGACCACCCTGCGCCCGCTGGCCGCCTACACCGGCTTGGACGTCGATGAGATCCGCGCGACGCTCGAACCCGAGCCGGGGGACGGTACACCGCCCACAGTCGACGCGGACGAAGGGGACCTGGTCTTCCAGCCATGACGCGCCGCTGTTGGTTCCCCGACAACACTGTGCTGTGCAACTTCGCGGCGGTCGACCGGCTGAGCCTGCTGGAAAAGGTCCTGGACGGCCGGGGGCGCTGGACGCAGGCGGTTGCGGCGGAGGCTCAGCAGTCGACCCGGTACTGGCCGCGGCTGCGCCAGGTGAGCGAGGACGGGTGGCTCGGCGATCCCATCGAGATCGACGACCCGGCCGAAACCGTACTCGTGGACCGCATACGCCGCGTGGTGTTCGGCGGCTCACCGTCCCGGCCGCTGCAACACCTGGGTGAGGCGGAGACGCTCGTCATTATCGAGCACCGCAGGGAGTTGGCGGACTCCGTATGGATAACGGACGACGGAGAGGCGGGCCGCTACGCCCGCCGCAAAGGCATCTGTGTCAAGAACACGGTCGACCTCATGCGGGAGGCCGTTGCCGGTGAACTGATCGTGGCAGATGACGGCTATCGACTCCTGATCGCGATGGAAGCGGCCGACCGCCATCTGCGGGGCGTCCCGCAGAGGCCGGAGGACTTGCTGCGTTGAAGCCTCCGGAAACAACTCCGGTGAGTACGGGGAGTCCTCGGACCGGGCGGCCGGACGTTCACCTTCGACTCACCGGTACTGGCGGCGGGCCGGGAAGCCCTGGCGAGAGAGCTGATGGATCGTTGGGAGGCGCAGCTCTGACTCCGGCCGGCGCGGGCAGCGACGCGCGGCCTCGCACACCGGCCTCCACCAGGAATTCGCCCGGTCGACCCGACCACGATAGGTACAGATCATCGCGAGCGCTCGTGCCCCCGGGCGTTCCCGCTGTTCGACCCGTGCGCGTCACGATGTCTGCCCCGGAACGGACCCGTACTTCCGCACTTCCGTACTCCGTGACCCGGTAGCGGACTCGGCCGGTGGCGAGGCCATCCACTCCATGGCCGCGCCCTACGAAGATCTGTTTGGATGAGGGAACGCATCATCAGTAACATCCGGCCGGCGTTGCCTTGGGGCGAGCGTGACGTAGCGTTGCCCTTTTGGTGGTGTTCGGAAAAGCACCGCAAGGCATCGTTGTGCCCTCATCAGTCATGGGGCACCGAGGGGTATTGGGATGAAGCTCTGCTTCCTCGTCGAAGAGCTGTACCGGCATGACGGCATGCCACTTGACGTGGCCCGACGACTGTCGTCGTGGGGACACCAGGTGGACGTGGTGCGCCCCGGCGGCTCGCTGCTGCGGATTTCGGAAGAGGTGCGGGCGGGGACCCATGACGCCTGGGTGCTCAAGACCGTGTCCGGCGGCCCCGGGCTCACCCTTCTGGAGGCCGCGGCGGCCGTGGGCCTGACTACGGTGAACGACGCGCGGTCGATCCGTGCGGTGCGCGACAAGGTCCTCACATCGGTCATCGCGCGGCAGCACGGGCTACCGGTTCCGGTGACCTATTCGGCACCCAGGGCCACACTGTTCGCGGATGTCCCCGACGAGCTCTTCCCCCTGGTGGTCAAGCCCGCCGATGGCAGCTCGGGGCGGGGGGTGCGGTTCGTGCCGGAACCCGGGCGCCTGGCGGAGGCGGAGCAGGCGGGGGAGGGCCAACTGATCGCACAGCCGTACGTGCCCAACGCGGGTTCCGACCTGAAGGTCTACTGTCTCGCGGGCGAGTTCCACGCGACCTTGCGACGCTCCCCGCTCCACCCGGACGGGCCGGTCGAGGAGGGAGCTGTCCCCCTGCCCGCCGAGGTGGCCGCTGCGGCGGCGAAGGTGGGGGCGGTCTTCGGCCTCGACCTGTACGGCATCGACGTGGTGCTCGGCCCCGACGGGCCCGTGATCGTCGACATCAATGACTTCCCGAGCTTCCGTCAGGTCCCGGACGCCGTGTCCCGGTTGGCCGGCGCCGTCCTCGATCTGGCCAGGGCGGGTGGCAGCGCGCGGACGGGCGTGCTCGCCCCGGCTCCGCGCATTCCCTCCCAGTCACTGATCCCCTACGGACAGCCCCACCTGCACCCCGAAGCGGACATGCTGGCGGCCGTACCGGGAGTCGCCCAGATATGAGGGTGTGTCTGCTGACCGACAAGCCGGATCATCCGCTGCTTGCCGCCGCCTCTTTCGCACTGATCGAGGCGGAGCACCAGGTGACGTTCCTGAACCCGGACACCGGGACCGGATGCCCGTCGGAACTGGTGATCCCGGACGATCTCGCCGACGTCTACCTGCTCAAGGCCCATAACGCCCGGGCGTTGGAGCTTGCCCGTTTCCTCGAATCACATGGTGCCCGGGTGGTGAACTCCGCCGCGGCGACGGAGCTGTGCCAGGACAGGAGCCGGATCGCAGCCGTGGCCGAAGGCGCCGGCCTGCCGATGCCCCGGACCAAGACCCTGGATGCGCTGTCCGAAGCCCTCCCCGGAGCGGAGCGGCCGGAGTACGGCTATCCGCTCATGGTGAAGAGTCGCCACAGCCGGCGCGCGGACCTGGTCGCCCGCGTGGACGGCCCGGCCGAGCTCCGGAACCTTGCCGCACAGTGGCCCGACGAGCCTGTCGTCCTCCAGGAGTTCGTCGCGAACAGCGGCTGGGACCACAAGCTGTGGGTGATCGCGGGAGAGGTGTTCACGGGGGTGCGCCCCGCACCGGTGGGCGCCCCGTCGGACAGTGCGCTGCCGGCGGCACTGGTCCGTGACCTGCCGCAGGACTGGACGGAAACAGCCCTTCACATGGGCGAGGTCTTCGGCCTGGACGTCTACGGTGTCGACCTGCTGGACCGCGAAGGGAAGCCCGTCGTCGTCGACATCAACGCCTTCCCGGGCATCCGCGGGCCGAAGGGCGCCCCGGCCGCGCTGGCAGCCCTGGCGTTGCAGCGCCCCGGTTTCGCTCCTCCCGCCTATGAGGCCTGACACACCCGGGCCTCCACCAGGAACTCGCTCGGCGCGCCCGACCACGACACGTGCAGCCGTCCCGGGCCCGCGTGCACGCGACGATCAGCAGGGTCCGCCGATTCTGTGCGGGAACGATGTGCTTGTACTCCTGCCCGGTTCTGGCTCCCGCACTCCCGGGACGGCCCAAAGCCTTGTGCCAGTGCCGTCATGGCAGGGGCGCACAGGGCCTGTACGCAGGGAGGGCAGGCGGTGGCGACCCACCCTGGGTGGGGACGGCCGGCGCCGTCGCAGTTATCGATCAGCGCCACCGTGATCCCGGCCGACGCCCGCCCCCGGTTCTCAACCCAGGAGCTGAGTGAAGCGGATGCTGTTGCCGAAGGGGTCGCGGAGGCCGCAGTCGATTCCGTATGGGCGGTCCGTGGGCTCATCGGTGAACTCCACGCCCCGGCCCAGCAGGGTCTCGTACGTCTTTCGGCAGTCGTCCGTGGTGAAGATGAGCGAGCCGCCCATGGCCCCCTTCGTCACCAGTTCGCGCACCTGCTGAGCCGTCTCCTCGGACATCGCTGGAGGTCCCGGCTTCTCCAGCAGGATCTGGCGTTCCGGATGGCCGGGGATGCTGACCGTGAGCCAGCGCATGAAGCCCATGTCGACGTCGGCGTTGACCTCCAGCCCCAGCTTGCCGACGTAGAAGTCGAGGGCCTCGTCCTGGTCGAGGACGTAGATCTGAGAGTGCGTGATGGCGTTGAACATGTGCATCACGCTAGTGGGTCGAGCCGGCGAAAACTTATCCAAAACTGCTCAGCCGACGGCCCATGCGGAGGGGCTGCACCCGCGCTCAGGCGCTCGGCCGCATCCACGCCTTCGTGAAGCACGTGGGCACGTTCACGGCCGCCGTCTCCTTGCGGTACGTCCTCGGTGACCGGCCGACGATGTCGCGGAAGGTGCGGCTGAAAGTGCCGGCGCTGCCGAACCCGACCTCGTAACAGATGTCCGTGATACTGCGGTCGGTCTCCCGCAGCAGAGACATCGCCCGCTCAACACGGCGGCGCTGCAGATAGCGGTGCGGCGTCTCGCCGAAGGTGGCCCGGAAGGTACGTGCGAAGTGTGCCGGCGACACATGGGCGATCCGGGCCAGGGCCGGGACGTCCAGCGGCTGCGCGTACGCGCGGTCCATCGCGTCCCGTGCCCGGAGCATGCGGCGGTTGGTCTCTTCCACGGTGCGGCTCACGGCACCATCCCACCACAGGGATACGCGGCCTCGTCAGGCTGCGAGGTCGTCGATGATCTCCCTGACCTGCCGGCTCGCCGACGGCGCCCACGCCGGGGACAGACATCGACGATGTCGTCGAGTACGACGAACAGCGCCACCTGGGCCAGGCAGTGGCCGAGGGGTTGATCTCGGGCGCCGCAGGCGCGGCTGGGGGTGTACGGCAGCACCTCGACCTGTCGGCGGACGTTGCCTGACTCCTTCGCGCGACCGGCCGCGTCTTAGAGGAGCTCACAAAATGGGCGCCCGGCTCGCGACGCCTGGCACGCACGCTCGCTGCGTTGCCGAAAGGCCCTAGTAGCTCCTTCCCCAAGCTCTCGGCTTCGTTCGAGCAGGGGAGACCCCGTCCGAGGACCTTCCAGCGCCTTGCGATCGCACGCACCAGACGCCGCAAGCGGCAACGGTGGGAGGCGGAGCGCTGGTTCATCGCGGCCGATGGCGAGTCGGGGAAGCGATTCGGGAACGAGACCATCCGCGTCACCCCGGACGGCGAAGTCAGCATCAAGCTGCCTGCCCCGCTCGCGCACCTGGCCAACGCCCAGCACGGCCGCTACGTCCTTGCCTCCACTGTGGCGTTTGCGCACCGGGGTGTGGAGTGGGCCGACCGCATCACCGCCAACCGGGCCGTCGCCTACCGCATCCACCTGAACGTGGAGCGCGGCCGCTGGTACCTCACCGCGTCCTGGCAACGCCCCGTCGTGAAGACCATCCCGCTGGAGACCGCCCGCGCCCGGGGCATGATCGGCGTCGACACCAACGCCGACCACTTCGCCGCCTACCACCTCGACCGGCACGGCAACCCCATCGGAGACCCGCACCGCTTCGGCTTCGACCTGTCCGGGACCGCCGGTCACCGCGACGCACAGCTCCGCCACGCCCTCACCCGCCTGATCCACTGGGCGGTGCGAGTCGGGGTCGCCGCGATCGGCATCGAAGACCTCGACTTCACCACGGAGAAGACCCGGGAGAAGCACGGCCGCAGGAAACGGTTCCGGCAGCTCATCTCCGGTATCCCGACCGGGAAACTGAAGGCCCGGCTGGTGTCGATGGCAGCCGAACACGGCCTGGGCATTGTCGCGGTCGACCCCGCCTACACCTCCCGGTGGGGTGCCCAGCACTGGCAGAAGCCGCTGGTCACCCCCCGCCGCACCATGTCCCGTCACGATGCCGCGGGCATCGCGATCGGGCGACGCGCCCTCGGGCACCCGGTCCGGCGTCGGACGGCACCGCCCCCGCACGACCGGAGCGATCGTGCGGGGCATCGGACCGTCCAGGCCGGACCAGGTGACCGGGGGCGTGAGGGAACCCGCCCACCCGCAACGGACCGGCCCCCCGGAGGGCCGTCACCGAACGGGACGCGAAAGCGGGAACCCAGCGCATCCCACACCGTTCGGGATGCGCCCAGTACGCAGCAGTGGGTCCAGGACTCACTCACGCACACTGGCTAGGAACGGTATTGAGCGGACGCGTTCCGTGCCAGCGCGTCGGAGGCGGAGTTGTCGAACGCCTCCTGGAGGACGATCACGTCATGGCCCTGGAAGAAGGAAGCCTTCGGTATCTCCGCGGCTCGGTGGTCCTGTCCCCAGTTCGGGTAGAGGTTCTTGCTCATCAGGAACGTGTTGTACGTGAGCACGCGCAGGGACGGGACGTCGGCCGCCGAGGCCTGAGGAGCGTTGGCGACCAGTGTGACGGCGGCGAGCGCGGCGGACAGTGTCACGCCGGAGGTGTGGTGGAGGGCGATGAGCGGTATGGGGTCTCCTGCATCTGCTGATGGGGGGTGGAACAGGCAACACACATCCAATCAGTGGGAGTTACTCATGGGTAGACGTCGGGTGTCGGGAGGCCTTCCATCGCGTATCCATGGTGGTGGAGGCCTCATCGGGCGCGCCGTCAGCGGGCGGTCGCGTAGACGATGAGGTTGTCCACCGGGTGGCCCTGGGCATCGAATGCGCCGTCGCAGGTGATGAGACGGAGGGCGCGTTCGTCGGTGCTGCCGTACACCTTCTTCGTGGGGAACGCCTTCTTGCTCACGGTCTCCGTGCCGGTGACGGTGAAGTGGGTTGCCTGACCTTGCTCGTCGCGCACGACGATGTCCGCGCCCTTGCCGATCTTCTTCAGGTCGTGGAAGACCGCCCTGCCGAACCGGGTGTCGTTGTGCCCGATGAGGACGGCTGCTCCGCGCTCGCCGGGAATCGCACCTCCGGTGTACCAGCCCGCTGTCATGCCCTTGTCCGCCGGTGGGACCTCGACGGTGCCGTCCGCGTTGAGGCCGAGCGGCAGCAGGGAACTGGTCACTCCGATCGAGGGGATCGCCACCTGGGCGGGAGCCGCGGGCTGTTCCGCCCCGGGGGAGGCGGGGGAGGCGGGGGAATTGGGGGAGTGTGTGGGGGAGCGGACAGGGGGTGCCGGCTCCGCGGCGTGGGATGTGCAGCCGGTGAGGAGGGCGAGCGTGAGGCAGGCGAGAACCGTCAGCGCGGCGGATCGCCGGGGTCTGTGGTGCGTGGGGGACATTGCGGGCTCCGGAGCAGGGGACAGGAGGAGCGGAGACGGACGGTGGCGCCGCCCATGAGGGGCGGCGCCACCGCAGAGGTCAGCCGTTGCGGTGCGCGGCCGCGCGGCGGCGCAGTACCAGAGTGCCCGCGCCCCCGAGCAGGGCCGCGGCGGCGACCGAACCCGCGACGGCGGTGGTGGTGTTGCTCGTCGTGCCGATCGGGCGCTCACCCGCGGCCACGCCGCCACGCGGCTCGGCGGAACCACGCTTCAAGGGAGCGGCCGGGACCGGGCTGGGCCTGTCGCCCGCGGCCACGCCGCCTCGGGGCGCCACCGACGGTCCCTCGCCAGGTGCGGGACTGCTCGACCCGGCTTCCGGAGCGGGCGCCGGGGTCCGCTCGGTGGACGTCATCGAAGGGCTGGGCGTTGCGTCGGAAGGGACCGATGCGAGGGCCGTGGTGGAGGGGAGGAGTACTGCGCCCGCCGCGACGGCGGTGAGGACGGCGGTGCGCAGGGTTGGACGGGGACGGTGGGACATACGTGGCTCCAGTTCCAGCCCGGCCTTGGTGGTGCCTGGATGCCGATTCGCACCAGGCGCCGGGCATGCCGTCAGCCTCGCGTGAACTTATGAAGAAGCTGTCAGATCCCTGTGGTCATCGCATCAGCCCTGATGGTCCGGGGCGGCCTCGTCCGGACGGTCCGACGGCGCCGGTGGCCGGCCCGCCGGTGTGCGATGCGGACCCGTCGGCAGGCGCAGCGTGAAGACCGAGCCCTTTCCCTCCGTACTCGCGGCGCTCACTGCGCCACCATGGGCTTCGGCGAGTTTGCGGACGATGGCCAGGCCGAGTCCGCTGCCGCCGGTGCGGCGGCTCCGCGACTTCTCCGCGCGCCAGAAACGGTCGAAGACGTACGGGAGTTGCTCGGGCGAGATGCCGCTGCCGGTGTCCTCGACGTCCACGACCACCTCGTCACCCGACTCGGCGTTGTACGCGCGCAGGGTCACGTGCCCGTCCGGAGGTGTGTGGCGTATCGCGTTGGACACCAGGTTGCCGAGGGCCTGCCGCAGCCGAACCGGGTCGGCGGTCAGGGGGAGTGGCGGGGGCCCGAGGTCCGCCGTGTGTACCGTCAGCGTCACTCCGGCCGTCTCGGCGCGGGCCTGGTGCGCCGCGGCGACCTGGCCGAGGAGGTCGTCGATCCGTACCGGCGCCGGGTGCAGACGCAGCGCGCCCGCGTCGGCCGCGGACAGGTCCTGAAGGTCGTCGACGATGTGCTGCAGCTGAACGGCCTCCTCCAGGAGCGAGGAGACGAAAGCAGGGTCGAGGTCCGCCACTCCGTCCTGCGCTGCCTCCAGCCAGCCGCGGATATTGCTCAGCGGGGTGCGCAACTCGTGGGCGACGTCGCTGACCATCACTTTCCGCTGCTCCTCAAGGCGTGCACGATGCGCCGTCATGTCGTTGAACGTGGCGGCCAGTCGCCCGATCTCGTTGTCCGCGGTGACCGGTACGGGCGCCGACTCCTCGCCGTCCCGCATCTGCTGGGCGGCACCGGTGAGTGCCTGCAACGGCCGTACGAGCCGGGCTCCAGCCAGCACCGAGGCGCCGACGGTGAGGGCGAGGACCAGGGCCGCGACACCTGCGATACGGGCGGTGTTCGCCGGTGAGAGATCGAAACCGGGAACGGTGGCGCCGCCCGCGTCCCCGATGAACAGCAGTGCGGGCGAGGCGACGTACGAACTGAGCTGCTCGCGGCGGGCGGTGCCGACGCACGACGCGATCGCCCGGTCGTTGTCACTGCTCTGGACGGTCGGCACCGGGACGGGGACAGCGGTGGAAGGCCGACGGGCCGGGCCCGGGCTCGGTTCCGGCTCGGGGTCCGGGCCCCAGGAGAGGTCCAGGCGCAGGTGTACGCCTGCACGGCCCTGGCGGTCCAGGCAGGCGTCGGCCAGCTTGTTGAGCGCGTCGAGTGCCTTCTTCTCGGTTTCGGTGGGTCTGTCCAGCGCGTCGGTCGAGCATCTGGTGCCAAGGATCCGGTCGGGGTCGTTGCCGACGATCTGGATGCGGGGGCGCCCGCTCGGTTCCTCGACGACGTCCGAGGCGATCCCGGCGTCGTTCAGGCACGCCACGCCCCGGTCGGCGGTGCGACGCAACTGCGTACGTTCGGCCGGAGGCAGGCGGAACGGTCCCACGGCCCTCGGGTCGACGCGGTCGGCCGCGGTGCCGGTCGTTCCGGAGGACTGTGCCGCCAGCGCCGTGTCCACGGAGAGCGGGTCGACTATGGCCGACGCCTGTGTGGGAAGCGCGGGCGGGGACGTCCCGGTCGCCGAGTCGGCGATGATCTCCCGGCCCTGGGTGGTCAGGGCGATCCGGCGGCCCGACCGCGTCGCCAGATCGCGGACCGTCTCGTCGACACCGTCCCACTGGGAATGACCCGCCGCGTAGCCGAGCAGCTTGGTGTAGATCCGGGCGTCCGCGGTGAGGTTCTGGCCCTGCTCCTGCTTGATGGCACCGGAGGTGGTCTGTACGGCGAGCCAGGCGGTGGCCGCCACCGAACAGGCCGCCACCAGCGCCGATACGCCCAGCAGCCGCCCGAGCAGACTCTTGCGGAGCGGCAGCCGCCGGCGGTCGACCCGCCCACGGCTACGCACGCGACGCGCTCCTTGCGGGGTCGGTCAGCTTGTACCCGACTCCGAAGACGGTGAGCAGCCGGGACGGTTTCCGCGGGGCGGGCTCGATCTTCTTGCGCAGGTTCATGATGTGCACGTCGACCGTGCGGTCGCCGATGTACCGGTCGAAGCCGTGCAGTTCCTCCAGGAGCCGCTGTCTGCTGAAGACCCGGTCGGGCTCGGCGGCCATCGCGGCGAGGATGCGGAACTCGCCCGGCGTGCATTCCACCGACGTACCGTCGACCGATATCTCGTGCCGGGCGGGGTCAACTCTGAGTGCGCCCACGGAGAGCACCTGATCCACGGCGTCCGTGGCGGAGTTCACCTGTCCTGGCCGATTCGTGCGGCGAAGGAGCGTACGGACCCGGGCCATCAGTTCGCGCGGGCTGTACGGCTTGGTCATGTAGTCGTCCGCACCCAGGTCGAGACCGAGCAGCAGATCGTCCTCGGTGGCCCGGGCCGTCAGTATCAGTACCGCCAGCTCCCGGTGCTCGGCGCGCAGGACCCGCACCACATCGAGTCCGTCCGCCCGCGGCATCATCACATCGAGCACGAGCAGGTCGGGCTTCCCGTGCCGCACCTCGTCGAGCGCGGCGAGACCGTCCCCGACGACGGTGACCGCGTGGCCCTCGCGTTCGAGGTAGCGGCGTACGAGTTCGGCCTGTTTCTCGTCGTCTTCGGCGACGATGACGTTTGCGCACACGCGGTCGATCGTAGGTGAGTCCGGGACGCCGTCCGGCGGGCAAGCCGTCGACGGAGAGGCCTCTGTTCGGCGTGCTGCCGTGCACGGCAGGCCGGGTAGCCGTTGACCCGCACGAAGTCGGCGGTGGTGGCGCGATCCTGCGCGCCGTGAAGGGATCCGGGAACGCTCCCGCACCGGTCGAGGCGGATTCCGCCCGGTCTGCTAGCTTTGCCCGATCGAACGAGAGGCCCGGGTGCGATCCCGCGGCGCGGGCAGGGCGGCGGTGGAAACCTTGGGCGTACCCCTCCGCTGGCTGATCGGCCGCCCCGAGCTGCGGCTGACGGTGCTGGCGGGGCGGGACGGGCTCGACCGGGAGGCCGTCTGGGCCCACAGCATCGATCTGGCCGACCCCGTTCCCTGGCTGTGCGGCGGCGAACTGCTGCTCACCACTGGACTGCGACTGCCGGAGTCGGAGGCCGGGCAGCGGGCGTACATCCAGCGGTTGGCGGATGTCGGTGTGGCCGCTGTCGGCTTCGGGACGGGACTCTCGCACCCGCATGTTCCCGCGGCCGTCGTGGACGCGGCCGACACGGTGGGACTGCCCCTGCTCGAGGTGCCGCTGCCCACGCCGTTCGTCGCGATCACCAAGGCCGTGATGGAACGCCTGGCCGAGCTGCAGTACGAGGGAGTCGTACGGGCCTCCCGCGTCCAGCCCCGGATGACCCGGGCCGCGCTGCGCGACGGCGCCAGGGCCGTCGTACGGGAACTGGCCGTCTCGACGCACGCCACGGTGCTGTACCTGGACGATGCCGGGACGGTGCGCGCCGCCCATCCGTCCGGTGCGGCGGGCGTCGACCCCGGTGTGCTCGCCGAACTGAGGAGAGCGGGCGGGAGCGACCGGGCGACGGAGGCGCTGAGTGCCGGACCGCACGGGGTGGTCGTCGCCCAACAGGTGCGCGTGGGCCCGCGCACCCACGGCAGACTCGTGCTCGCCGCCGACCGGGAACTGACCGCCGTCGACCACCTGTTGCTCGGGCACGCGGCGTCGCTGATCGCGCTCCAGGCGGAGAAGCCCCTGCGCCTGCAGGACGAACAGCACCGGGTCAACAGCCTCTTCCTGCGGATGGTCCTGGACGGGACACTGCCCTCGCGCACCGCCCGCGACCACCTGACGGAGGCCGGCTTCCCGGCCCGCAACGGCATCCGCGTTCTCGTACTGAGCGGTCCGAGCCCGCGGCAGGCCCTCGACGTGGTGGGCCCCCGCCTCGCCGAGACGGGTCTGCCGCGCTTCGGTGCCGTACGTGAGGGGCGTGCCGTGATCCTGCTGCCCGGGGACGGCCCCCGAGTGGGGATGCGAGCGGGTGGGGACGACGGTCCCGCAGAGAGCGCCGGACGCGGCGGAGCTACCGGTATCGGAATCGCCCGGGGTCTTGTCGACGATGCGGTCGCACGGTTCGGGCCGCGCCTCTGGGCCGGACTCAGCCTTGTGTACGAGCCCGACGCCGGGCCGCAGGCGCTCCAGGAGGCGAGCAACGCGGCCGCGGTCGCCGAGGCGCGCGGCCGGCCGGGACTCGTCGCCTTCGAGTCGCTGGCCGGACACGTGCTCGTCAGCGCCCCCGAGACCCGAGAGGTCCTGCGCCGGGTGGCCGCCGAACGGCTCGCGCCGCTGGCCGCGCACGACCGGGACAACGGCACGGAACTGCTCGCTTCCCTCCGCGCGTTCCTGGAACACCACGGGCAGTGGGGTGCCGCATCCGCCGCCCTTGAGGTCCACCGGCACACGCTGCGCAGCCGGATGGAGCGGATCCAGACGCTGCTGGGCGTGGATCTCGGCTCCGCGCACGTACGCGCCGAGTTGCTGCTCGCGCTGGCCGCCTGGGAGGGGATCGCGGACCGGTGACCGGCCGGCCGGGCGGGCGGGCGGTCACCGGTCCGCGGGGCGGCGAGCACGTGGCCGGACGCGTCGAGCGCGATGCATGCGCCGGACGCTCCGGAGCGCTGAGCGCGCCGGATGAGCTGAATGAGCCGGACGAGTTGAACGAACCGGACGAACAGGTCCTGTGAGAGCCGGGGTCCGCCGACCGGGCCGGGAGTGGCAGGCACGGGATCTCCTCCTGGATGCATGGGGATGGACCGCCGGGCCAACCGCACCCCGGTGCCGGCGGTCATGGACACATTGGAGCGCCGACTGGTCGAACGGCGGGACATTGTGTCCACTGCGTGGGGGGCTGTGGCATGCGGACAATGACGGCCTCGTCATCCCGATGCGCTCCAGGACGGTGCGTACGGACGCATACGGAAGGGAACGCCGATGCAGCAGCACGCAGGCAGTGACCGCGCCCCGGAGGCCGCCGCTCCGCCGGAGGGAGTCCCGCGCCTGCGCCACCTGGTCGCGGGGGAGTGGCGCACCGGTGCGGGCGAGGAACTGGTCGACATCGACCCGGCCCGCCCCGACGAACCGGTCGCGGTGGGGAACGTGGCCCTGCCCGCCGATCTGGAAGACGCCGTGGCAGCCGCGCGCAAGGTCTTCCCGGACTGGGCGGCCACACCCCATCACACCCGGGCCCGGATCCTTGCCCGTACCGCCGACGTGCTCGAAGCACATGCGGCCCAGTGGGGCGAGGAACTGTCCAGGGAGGAAGGGAAGACCCTGCCCGAGGGCGTCGGTGAAGTGCGGCGGGCCGCAGAGATCTTCCGCTACTGCGCAGCGGAGGCCGACCGGCCGGCGGGCGAGGTCTTCGCCTCTCCGCGGCCCGGCGAGCAGATTCAGGTGATCCACCGTCCGGTGGGTGTCGTCGCCGCGGTGACCCCGTTCAACTTCCCCGTCGCCATTCCCGCGTGGAAGATCGCCCCGGCGCTCGGATACGGCAACACCGTGGTGTGGAAGCCCTCCGGACTCGTGCCGCTGCTCGCCGTGCGCATGGCCGAGGCACTTGTCGAGGCCGGACTGCCGGACGGTGTGCTGTCGCTGTTGATCGGCGACGGCGAGCTGGGCGCGCGGCTCGTCGGCCATCCGGATGTCGACGCCGTCACCTTCACAGGATCCACCGTCGTGGGCCGCGACGTCATGGCTGTCTGCGGCCGTCTCGCCCGGCCCGTGCAGACGGAGACGGGCGGCAAGAACGCCGCCGCCGTGCTGTCCGACGCCGACCTCGAACTCGCCGTCACCGAAGTCCTCGCGGGTGCCTTCCGCTCCACTGGGCAGAAGTGCACCGCCACCTCCCGCGTCATCGTGAACGAGCGGATCGCCGACGCGTTCCTCGACCGGCTCGTCGCACGCACCGCCACTCTTCAGGTGGGAGATCCCCTCGACGACGGAGTCCGGATGGGACCGGTGATCTCGCACCGGGCACGCGACACGATCCAGCGCGCGTTGGACGAAGGCGCTGCCCGTGCAGGCGTGAGGATTCTGACCGGTGGCCGGCCCTACGACGACGAGCGATCCGCCGGCGCCTTTGTGCAGCCCACCGTCGTGGAACTCGCCGGGGACGACCCACTGTGGCGCGAGGAACTGTTCGGGCCCATCGTCGTCGTACGTCGTGCACCCGATGACGACACCGCACTCGACCTCGTCGGGGACAGCGAATTCGGTCTGGCCGCAGCCGTGTTCACCGATGACCTGCGTGCAGTGACCGCAGCCGTGCAGCGCCTGGACGTCGGGGTGCTGCACATCAACTCCGAGACCGCAGGGGCCGATCCGCACGTGCCCTTCGGCGGGGCGAAGGCGAGCGGCTTCGGCCCCAAGGAGCAGGGCCGTGCCGCCCGCGACTTCTTCACCACGACCACCACGGTCTATCTGCGTGCCTCCCGGGCAGGAACCCGATGACCGGCGCCTCTCGACTGCCGCTGTCCGGTGTGCTGGTGGCCGACTTCGGCCGGGTGCTGGCGGCACCGTACGCGACCATGCTCCTTGCCGACCTCGGCGCGGATGTGATCAAGGTGGAGCAGCAGGGGACCGGTGACGACACCCGGGCCTGGGGCCCGCCGAAGGCACAGGGTGAGGCCACCTATTTCCTCTCCGTCAACCGCAACAAGCGGTCCTTCGCCGTGGATCTGCGCGACCCGACGGGCCGCCGCAGGGCGACGGAACTGATCCGCCGGGCGGACGTGGTGTTCGAGAACTTCCGCCCCGGCACGATGGACAAGTACGGGCTCGCCTACGAGCAGGTCCGCGAACTCAACCCCGGCCTCGTCTACTGCTCGGTGACCGGCTTCGGAGCGGGCAAGGGGGCGGCGCTGCCCGGCTACGACCTGCTGATCCAGGCCGTCGGCGGACTGATGAGTGTCACCGGACCGGCCCCCGGGCAACCGGTCAAGACGGGCGTCGCGCTGGTCGACGTACTCACCGGGCTGCATGCCGCGATGGGGGTCATGGCCGCCCTGCGTCATCGGGACGCGACCGGTGAGGGTCAGCATGTCGAGGTCAACCTGCTGTCGTCGCTGCTGTCCGGCATGGTCAACCAGTCCGCCGGCTACACCCTGGCCGGACAGGTGCCGGGCATCCTGGGCAACCGCCATCCGTCGATCGCCCCGTACGAGGTCTACGAGACCGCGGACCGGCCGCTCGTCGTCGCCGTCGGCAACGACCGCCAGTTCGCCGCGCTGTGCCGGGGCCTGGACGCGGCAGGTCTGGCCGTGGATCCGCGGTTCGCCACCAACACCGACCGGGTCGCCCACGTCGACGCGCTCGCCGACGAGCTGTCCGTACGGCTCCGGCGGCGCGCGGCGGACCAATGGTTCGAGCTCCTCACTCCGCTCGGCGTGCCGTGCGGTCCGGTGAACGACCTCGCCGGGGCCTTCGACCTGGCCGAACAGCTGGGGCTTGCGCCGCGCGTCACCCCGGACGACGTGGGCGCCGAGGCCGAGGGCGGGCACGACGGTCCGATGAACCTCGTGGCCAACCCCATCGGGCTGTCCCGTACCCCGGTCCACTACGCACGGCGCCCGCCCCGGCTGGGCGAGCACACCGACTCCATCGCCGACTGGCTCGACAGCTGACCCGGCGAACCCGGCCCCCCACCACCACGCACACCTTCGTACACCCCTCCCAGGAGCACATGATGAACGGCAACAAGCCGATGAAGGACCCCCTCGCCCTGCTGGACATCGCCTCGGTGCTCAGCGACGAGGAACGCGAAATCCAGGCCACGGTCGCCAAGTTCCTCGCCGACCGGGTCCGCCCGCACATCGGCGAGTGGTTCGAGAACGCGCACTTCGCCCGTGAACTCGCCCCCGAACTCGGCAAGCTGGGCGTTCTCGGCATGCACCTGGAGGGGTACGGTTGCGCGGGCGTCGGCGCCGTCGGCTACGGACTTGCCTGCCTGGAACTCGAGGCCGCCGACTCGGGCTTCCGCAGCTTCGTGTCGGTCCAGGGTTCGCTCTCGATGTACTCGATCCGGAAGTGGGGGTCCGAGGAGCAGAGGCGGGAGTGGCTGCCCCGGCTCGCCGCGGGGGAAGCCATCGGCTGCTTCGGACTCACCGAACCCGACTTCGGCAGTGACCCGGCGGGGATGCGTACGCGTGCGGTCCGCGACGGCGGCGACTGGATCCTCAACGGCTCCAAGATGTGGATCACCAACGGCGGCATCGCCGACGTGGCCACGGTCTGGGCGCAGACCGAGGACGGCGTCCGGGGCTTCCTCGTGCCTCGCGGCACGCCCGGCTTCACCACCAGCGACATCAAGCAGAAGATGTCGCTCCGGGCATCGATCACCTCCGAGCTCCACTTCGACAACGTGCGGCTGCCGGATTCCGCCCGGCTTCCTGAGGCCCAGGGGTTGAGGGGGCCGCTCTCGTGCCTGAACGAGGCCCGGTTCGGCATCCTCTTCGGTGCAGTCGGCGCGGCCCGCGACTGCCTGCAGACGGCCATCGACTATGCGGACGCGCGCGTCCAGTTCGGCAGGCCGATCAGCGCCTTCCAGCTCACCCAGCGCAAGTTCGCCGACATGGCACTTTCCCTCGGCAATGCGGCGCTGCTCGCCCTCCACCTCGGCCGGCTCAAGGAACTCGGCAACCTCCGCCCCGAGCAGGTGAGTGCGGGCAAGCTCAACAACGTACGGGAGGCGCTGGCCATCGCCCGCGAGTGCCGGACCGTGCTCGGAGCCAACGGCATCTCCTTGGAGTACTCGCCGCTGCGGCACGCCAACAACCTCGAGTCGGTGCTCACGTACGAGGGCACCAGCGAGGTGCACACGCTGGTCGTCGGGCAGGCCCTCACCGGTCAGGCCGCCTATCGCTGAGGCGAGGTCCTCAGCCGAGCGGCAGCGCCGTGTCGGCGCGCTCGGGCTCGGAGGTCGAGGTCGAGGGCGAGCGAGAGCGCGAAGTCGCAGGCGAGGGGGTGGCCGGGATCGGGGGCCGTGGGCAACTGGCGAGGTTCCGCGCTGACCTGCGGCCGTTGAGTGATGCAGTCCGGTGGTGGACCGGCGCCCGCGCGGTCGCCCACCGGACCGCTTCACCCACCCGTCGCACCCGTCCGGACTGGGGGCGAGGTGCGCGTCCGCCACCGTGAGTCGGTGGCGCCTGTGCCTCGATGAGCCGCTCGCGGTCTGCGTCCTTGTCCGCGAGGAGGTCCGAGCCGCCGCCGAAAGGCGCCCAAAAAATTGGCGAGTACACGCCCATTGTCAGGGTGGCGGCGAAGGGGTTACATGGTCCCTGCACGCGGACGAAAGCGCTTTCTATCCGTCGGGAGACCCCGGTCGACTGACCCTTCGCCCCCGCTGGGAGGCCGTATGACACCGCCCCGCACCAGACGCTACTCACTCGCCGTCGCCGCGCTCGCCGCGACCGCATCGCTTGCCGCCGCCACGTTTCCGGCCCAGGCGGCCCACCCCTGGGCCGCCCCCACTCCGCTGCGAGCCCAGGCCGTGGCGGCGTACGACTTCGGGCACCCTGACCCTGCCGACCCCGGTCGCGAGCAGGACATCGGACGCTCCGGAACCACGCTCAGCCTGATCAACGGCGGTTCCGCGATGCGCGTGGCCGACGAGGCGTACCCGGGCGCTTCGCCCGCCCTGCAGGTGCGCCAGCAGAACCCGGCCACCGCGGGCAACGACGACTGGAAGGCCGGGGCCTGGGACGCCGAGGGCATGTCGTCCCTCGGGGCCTTCCGCAGTGCCCAGGGTGCCACTGTCATGGGGTGGTTCAAGATGACGGGCGACAATCCCGCCCTCAACTCCAACACGGCCAACCCGAGCGACCGCTACAACGCGATCGGGCTGGCCGGCGTACTGTCCGGAACCTCTGACGGTCACGCGGTGCGTGCGCTGCTCGAACTCATCCAGGTCAACGGTGAGTTGAAGCTGGTCGCGCTGGGGAGACGCCTGGACAGCGGCGCCTCCCAGACCTTCGCCGCCGACGTTCCCTGGCAAGAACTGCTGCCCCGCGGCGAATGGGTGCACCTGGCCGCGACGTTCGACTTCCGCGACGGCACCCTCGCCCTCTACCGCGACGGCAAGCCCCTGGACGGCTTCTACGTCACGCCGGGCGACCCCTGGGAACTCGCCACCACGCCGGCGCCCCACCGCGCCTCGCCCACCGATCCCCGCGGCATCAAGATCGGCGGCAGCTTCCCCCAGAACACTCGGGAGAACAACGCCTGCGACTGCCGCATGGACGACCTCCTGTTCCTGGACCGCCCGGTTCCGGCCGGAGCGGTGGCTGCGGAGTACCAGCGCATGACGCAGGGCCGCTGACCGTTCGCGTCCCTGGATCGTTTTCCCTGATTGTCGCGCCAGCCCGAAGGGATCCGCATGGCGTCACGACGTACATATCGAAGGAACTGGGCGGCCGTGGCCGTCGGTGCAGCCCTCGCCCTGGGCGGCCTCGTAGCGCCTTCCCACGCCGATGAGCCCGCCGCGGCCACGACAGCCGCCCTGACCGACCCGATTCCGCAGAAGCCCGTTCAGTCCAGGACGGGTCTCGTCCTGGAGGAGTTCGCACAGTTCCCCAAGTCGGAGCCCGTCCCGGCGCCGACGGATCCGCGCCTGATGCGCCACGCCCGGATCAACACCATCAATGAACTCCCCGACGGTTCCGGCCGGATGGCGACGCCCGACCTCAACGGAACCCTGTACCTCACCGACCCCGGCGCCGCGGCGCGCACCTCCGGGGGCACCCCGCACCCGTACCTGGACGTCAAGGCGGCATTCCCGCACTTCTTCTCGGGCCGCGGTCTCGGTCAGGGTTTCGGGTACGCGGCGTTCCACCCGGAGTTCGGCACGAACGGGCGCTTCTACACCATCCACACCGAGCTCGCCTCGCAGGCCACCGAGACCCCCGATTACCGGCAGGCCGGCACGCTCAGCTATCACGGCGTCATCACTGAGTGGACCGCCGACGACCCCTCCGCGGACGTCTTCCACGGCACCCATCGCGAGGTGCTGCGTATCGCTTTCAGCGGCCAGGTCCACGGCATTCAGCAGATCGACTTCAACCCGACGGCCAAGCCCCACGACGAGGACTACGGCCTGCTCTACCTCGCGGTGGGCGACGGAGGGCAGGGCGTCGGCAACAGCGAGCCGCAGAACCTGGCGCTCCCGCACGGCAAACTTCTGCGGATCGACCCCGCGGGCCGTGACAGCGCCAACGGCCGGTACGGCATCCCCGCGTCCAACCCGTTCGTCGGTGAGTCCGGTGCCCTCGGGGAGATCTACGCCGTAGGTATGCGGGACCCGCACCGCTTCAGCTGGGACGCGGGCGGCAGCCACCGTATGTATCTCGGTCACATAGGCGAGCACGCCATCGAGTCGGTGTACGAGGTCAAGGCCGGTGACAACTTCGGCTGGAGCGAGCGCGAGGGCCCCTTCGCCTTCGACAAGAAGACCACCGACCCGTGCGCCCGCATCCTCCCCCTTCCCGCCGATGACGCCCAGTACGGCTACACCTATCCGGTCGCCGCCTACGACCATGACCCGGGTGCCGACTGGAACTGCCGGTCCGACGTGGGCCGCGCCATCGCCGGAGGCTCCGTCTACCGCGGCAAGGACGCGCCGGCGCTGTTCGGAAAGTACATCTTCGGCGACCTCGTGGACGGCCGGATCCTGGCCGCGGACACCCGCGACATGCGCCGCGGCGCCGGCCTCGCGCCGCTCGAGCAGCTGATGCTCTTCGACAAGTCCACCGGGAAGACGGTCACCATGCGCGACCTCGCCGGAGACCAACGTGTCGACCTGCGCTTCGGCTCCGACCGCCGTGGCGGCCTGTACATCGTCGCGAAGGCCAACGGCAAGGTCTGGAAGGTGACCGGGACCCGCACCTTCGCCGACTGCGAGGTCGGCAACACCCCCACCACCCACACCACCGGGCCCGACAACTGGGCGCCGGTCACCCCGGCCAAGTGGGCGTACACCGAACGCGAGACGATCATGACCGAGCCGGGCGTCGCCCGCCCGGGACCGCGCCGCCCCTTCGAGTACGCCGTCCTGACCGCGGGCCCGCGCTACTCCTCCGTCACCGTAGAGGCGGAGGTGCGGATCGACACCCCCGTCGAGATCTCCAACCGTGACGTCATTCTCATCTGGGACTACCAGTCCGACACGCGATTCCAGTACGCGCACCTGTCGACCGACAACACCATCTATCCGCACAACGGTATGTTCACCGTCAACAACGCCGACCGGCTGCGCATCGACGACCAGTGGAACGGTACCTTCGGCGCACCTCCGGCGATCAAGGACGACGGATGGCACAAGGTGCGCCTCACCCACTGCGCCGACACCGGTGAGACCGCCGTCTACCTGGACGGCAGCAGCAACCCGCTGATCACGGCCACCGACCCGGCCTTCGCCTCGGGCCGGGTGGGCTTCGGATCCTTCGACAACGTGGGCCGCGTCCGTCACCTGAAGGTGACGGGCACTCCGGCCGACGAGTGACCTCGCGGGGGCGGGCCGAGGCCGTCGGCCCGCCCCCCCGCACCGTCGAAGGCTTCGGCACACATGTACAGGCAGCGGCCTGACAGTGTCTCCGTGATCACAAGAACATGGGGCTCAAGCAGGGAGGCGAGGCAACGGGACGAGGGCGAGCCACGTCTGCGGATCGGGCTCCGCTTGGTGCGGAGCCCAGCCCTCGGTGATCCGGCACAGTACGCCGCGGGTCTGCCGTGTCGAGCAGGGTGGTGCGAGCGTAGCTGCGCAGTGCCGCAATTCCCGACTTGGGACCCGGCGTCACGCCGCCATCGCCATCGACGCCCTGCCGCGCGCGGTCTCGCCGGCCGTCGTTCGCTCGGCGAAGACCACGATCCGCAGCACCATGAACCGTCCGATCCCCGCCAGAGCTGACGCTGACAGATAGACTGTCTGTTCGATCAGGGCCGAGGGCTCGGACCGGACGGAGTGCAGGCAGAGCAGCGCCCCTGTCGTGAACGCATAGCTTACGGCGACGGTCACCCCGGACTGAAGGTGAACCCCCACCCCTTCCGCCCGCTCCGGAAGGAGACCCGCCCGTGCAATTCGGTGGCGATGACCGTGGAGACGACGGTGACCAGCGCGTTGGCAACGGCCATCGGTATCCGGTCGCTGAGCAGCACGAGTACCCCGCTGGACGCCAGCCCGACACCGCCACCACACACGACGAACCGCACGAAGGCCGCGACGAGCGGATGAAGAGTGCGCGTCTGCGGGCGCGAAGGGGCGGTCACGAGGGGCCTCCGTAGGCTGAGTGGAACGGTGTTTCGATTCCACCCCAGAACCTACGGACCGGACGTCGTCCGAGCGACTGGGTTAATCCCCGACTTCATTGGGGGTTTCCCCCCAGGGGCCCCTGGGGGGAAACCCCTGCCGCACGGGACGTCGGAGCGACACAGTGGCGGCCGCTGCTGCAGCTCAGGCGGATATCGTGCGAGGGGCGTGTCAACGCACTTGGCTTTGCGCAGACTCACCCGACTGCTACGTCCGTGTCACGGAATGCGTGGGCACGTGGTTGCATGCCGATTCGACGGGAGTCCATGCACGTTCTTCCCGGTCGGATTCGCCGAGCAGTGGCGCACTGCCTGAAACGTCCCGGAAATCCCCTGTGCGCCGGAGGTTCTACGCTCGAGGAGGAAGCGAGGAAACGGGGGGTAGCAGACGGGAGACGAGCCTGTGGTCGGCGCCCCAGAACCTGAACCACGCCCGCCCCGAGCGGGCCGCCTGCGCTCGGTGTCCGGGCAGGACGTGCCGTTGCGCCACCACGTGGTGCACGGCTACCGCCGCGCGTACCGGATCGCCGGAGACGGTCCGGCGATCCTGCTCATCCATGGCATCGGCGACTCCTCCGCGACCTGGGCGGATCTGATCCCCGACCTGGCTCGCAACCATACGGTCATCGCCCCCGACCTTCTGGGCCACGGGGCCTCCGACAAGCCGCGGGCCGACTACTCGGTTGCGGCCTACGCGAACGGCATGCGCGACCTGCTCGGGGTGCTGGACATCGAGCGTGCCACCCTGGTCGGTCACTCGCTTGGCGGCGGCGTGGCCATGCAGTTCGCGTACCAGTTCCCCGAGCGCACCGACCGCCTGATCCTGGTAAGCACGGGCGGCGTGGGGCGGGAGGTCAACCCTGTGCTGCGAGCGGTGTCGCTGCCGGGCGCGGACCTGATGCTGTCCACGCTGCGACTGCCCGGCATGCGCAGCCAGGTCGGTCTCTTCAGTCGGCTGATCAAACGGCTCGACACCGACCTGGGGCAGGATGCCGCAGAGCTGCTCAACGTAGTGGACGCCCTCCCCGACTCCACGTCGCGCAGCGCGTTCATCAGCACTCTGCGGTCGGTGGTCGACTGGCGGGGCCAGGTGGTGACCATGCTCGACCGCTGCTATCTGGCGGAGGGCATGCCCACGCTGCTGCTGTGGGGATCGCGGGACAGTGTGGTGCCGGTCCGCCACGCCTACGGCGCGCACGCGGCGATGCCCGGCAGCCGCCTGGAGATCTTCGAGGGCGCGGGCCACTTCCCCTTCCACAGCGACTCCGTACGCTTCCGCGCCCTCGTCGAGGACTTCGTGCGCACCACGGCCCCGGCCGACTGGAGCCAGGAACGGTGGCGTGAGCTGCTGCGGGTGGGGAGGTCCGGTAGCGGGGCGGGGGAGCTGGACTCGGCGTACCACCGGGCCGTGGAGCGCGATCTGCGCGAGGCGAGTGAGCGCAGCGCCACGTAAGGTGGCGGGCTCCCCGTGCCGGGGTTCTCTGGGCAGGTCCTGTCGGCCCTGGCCCGCCGTCAGAGCTCGCCGGGCAGGAGCCGGAACGCTTCATGAGCGGTGAGTGGCCGCATCATCCGGAAGTGCCGGAACGCGGCAGCACTCCGCAGCACTCCGCTCTCGTACCCTGCGGGGCGGTGCGCAGCGTCAAAATCCCTGTCCCACCGGTGAGTTGCCCGGGCTGAGAAGGGGAGCGCGGCTCTCCACGAAGACCTTCAACGCGCCCTGGTGCTCCTCCGCGTGTGCCGGGGCTGTGCCGCCCAACTCCCGCACCTACGCGACCGCTTCGGCGCCTCCGTGGCGCTGGTGGGCACCAGCGGCGACGGCGTCGCAGAACTCCTCGTCGGCGCCCCCGGCGAGCGCGTCATCGACCGCGGCACGGACGCGGGCTCGGTCACCGCGGTGGGCGGCGCCAAGGGCGGTCCGGGCCCGGGCTCCGTGGTCCTCAACGGCCCGTCGGCGTCGGCGGCGGCCTGGCGGTCGCCTCGGCCGACCTGACCGGCAACGGCAGCAGGGACATCGTGGTCGGTGGCAAGGACAAGGTCGTCCTGCGCACCGCCGAGGGCAGCTACACCACCGTCCTCACTGCCCCGATGGGCGGCCGCGCCCCCATCCTCGCCAGCGGCGACTTCACCGAGGACGGCACGGCGGACCTGGCCGTCGGACACGGGACGAACACCCCGTTCACCCAGGGCTTCGGCGTAGTCGGGTGGCGTCCGATTTGCGCTCAAGCGAGGCCGACTTCGACAGGATCAAGACGGTTCGCGTGAACGCCATGCCATGGGAGAGGGCGGCGGCGTCCCGCCACGGTGCGAAACCGCCGCCCACCCTCCTCTCAGCCCTTGCCCCATCTATCGAAATTCGATAGATTTCCATCGTAACTCGATGTAAGGATGGGTCATGGGAAAGCTGACAGTGTGGGCGCTGCGCGCCGTCCTCGTGGTGGTGTTCGCCGGTACCGTGTTTGTTCAGGCAGGGATGGTGTGGGCGTTGGTCAGCGGGAGCGACCCGGAGGACGGGTCGCTCCCGCTGACCCCGTTGCGCGTGGTCACGATCCTGGGCATGGTGTCGGTCCAGGTCGCCCTGGTCTGCGTATGGCGGCTGGTGGCGATGGTGCGACGTGGAACCGTGTTCTCCCACGCCGCCTTCCGGTACGTGGACGTCATGATCGGCGCGATCGTGGCGGCTTCCCTCGTATGGTTCGCGGTCACGGTCCTCAATGCGCCGGGCCAGCGGGCCGACCCGGGCGTCACCGTCATCATGGGCGGAGTCGGCGTGGCCATCCTGGGGGTCGCGCTCATGGTGCTCGTGCTGCGGATGCTGCTCGCCCAGGCCGTCGCGCGCGACGTCGAAGCGGCGCAGATGCAGGCCGAGTTGGACGAGGTGATCTGATGCCGATCGCCGTCGACATCGACGTGATGCTGGCCCGGCGGAAGATGTCCGTGGGTGAGCTCGCGGACCGCGTAGGGATCACGCCCGCCAACCTGGCGGTACTCAAGAACGGCCGAGCCAAGGCGGTGCGCTTCGCGACGCTCGCCGCGCTCTGCGAGGTGCTCAAGTGCCAGCCGGGTGACCTGCTGCGCTGGGAGGCCGAGGAAGCCGCGGGCGGATGACGTGCCCGAGGGGCGGCGCGCAAACGCCTGGCACCACCGGCCCGTGACACGGCACGTGGACCGCATGGACGTGGATCGCCGATCACCCGCAGCACCGTCCCGACCCTGTTGGGTGGATTGCGGTTGACCTGCACCGCAGCGTCCTGGTCGACGATCGCGACCTGCGAACGTGACCTCCCCACCGCAAACCCCCGCCTCTTCCAGCGCGGAAGGGGCGGGGGTTCGTCGTCGGGTGGGCAGTCAGGGCTTCGCCGTAGTCGCCTGACGCCCGATTCGTGACGATCTCCGCAATGTCCCTGGTCCCTTGATTCCCCCCTCGCGGATACTCAAGGAACTGAAGACCCACCCGGGCCCCGGGTGTGAGTCGCCCGGAGTGAAGCAGGCCGAAGTCCCGTACCACACAGGCAGGGTGGACTTTCGGTCAGGGCTCCGACATTCTGTGCGAACCTTGATCGCGGGTCGGCGTCGATCCGCGAGTCTGTCCGCGAGTCCGTCCTTCGTGAGCAAGGGGATCTCTCATGAGCTCGTCCCGCCTGCCCTCCCGCCGGATCGCCGTGATTTGCACGGCCGTCGCGTTTGCACTCCCGCTCAGTGCCTGTAGTAGCAGCAGTGATGGCGCGACCGTCAATGGTGCAAAGCTGATCAAGTCCGGCCAGATAACCACCTGTACGCACCTGCCGTACGCACCCTTCCAGTCCGAGAAGGACGGGAAGGTGGTCGGTTTCGATGTCTCGATGATTGATCTGGTCGCCGAGGACCTGGGTGTGAAGCAGGTCGTCGTGGACAAGTCGTTCGAGACGATCAAGACCGGTGCCGACCTCAATGCCAGTGTCTGTGACGTGGCCGCCGCCGGCATGACGATCACCGACGAGCGCAAGCAGAATCTGGACTTCTCCGTCCCGTATTTTGACGCCACCCAGGCCCTGTTGGCACGCAAGGGCGTCAAGGCGGCGACTGTCGAGGACATCACCGAGCAGAAGCTCAAGCTCGGTTCCCAGTCCTCCACCACCGGCGAGGACTTCGCCCGTGCGCACGGCGCCGACCCTCAGTCCTTCGAGAGTTCCGATGCTGAGCTCAACGGACTGCGTACCGGCCAGGTCGATCTCATCGTGCAGGACTATCCGGTCGTGCAGAACTGGCTCAAGGACCCCGCCAACTCGGCCAAGTTCGAGATCGTGGGCAATCTCGACACCGGTGAGCAGTACGGCTTCGCGGTCCGCAAGGGTGGCAACCCCAAGCTTCTCGCGGCGATCGACCAGGCCATCAAGGACTCGAAGTCCGACGGCACGTACAAGAAGCTGTACGAGCAGTGGATCGGGCCCATGCCGAAGGGTGCCGACGCCCAGTGACCACCCTGATCAACGGTAAGGACCGGGAGGAGACGGCTGCGCGGCCCCGGATGTCGCCACGCCGCCGTCGCCGTATCTCCCGCGGGGTGCAGTACGCCGTCTTCGTGGTCGCCGTGGTGGTCGTGGGCGCGCTCGCCGACTGGCAGCAGCTCCAGAAGCAGTTTCTGGACCTGTCGGTCGCCCAGCGGCTCTTCCCCGAACTCATCACGGTCGCGTTGCTGAACACCGTGGTGTACACGCTGACCGGCTTCGGCGTCGGACTCGTACTGGGCCTCGTGGTGGCCCTGATGCGGCTGTCGTCCGTTGCGCCGTACCGCTGGCTCGCGATGGCGTACATCGAGTTCTTCCGCGGTCTGCCCGCCCTGCTGATCTTCATCTTCGTCGGGGTGGGTGTCCCGCTGGCCTTCCCGGGGATCGTCTTCCCCGGAGAAACGTACGGGCAGGTCGCCTGCGCCCTCGGCCTGGTCTCCGCCGCGTACATGGCGGAGACCATCCGGGCCGGCATCCAGGCCGTACCGCGCGGCCAGCTGGAGGCGGCGCGCACGCTGGGCATGTCGCACGCCACCGCGATGCGGTCGATCGTGATCCCTCAGGCCTTCCGGATCATCGTGCCGCCGCTCACCAACGAAATGGTCCTGCTCTTCAAGGACTCCTCGCTGGTGCTCTTCCTGGGTGTCACACTTCAGCAGCGTGAACTCACGAAGTTCGGGCGCGACTTGGCCAGTACGACGGCCAACACCACCCCCATTTTCGTCGCGGGCCTGTGCTACCTCCTGGTCACTGTCCCGCTCGGCTATCTCGTACGGCGCCTCGAGGCCCGTCATGCACAGGCGAGGTGATCACCGGATGGCGGACATGACCGCGGCGATCGAGATCCAGGGGCTGCACAAGTCGTTCGGCGACGTCGAAGTGCTGCGCGGCATCGACTTCACGGTCGCGCCCGGCGAGGTCGTATGCGTCGTCGGCCCCTCGGGGTCGGGGAAGTCGACCCTGCTGCGCTGTGTGAATCTGCTGGAGGAGCCGACCAGCGGTACGGTCACCGTCGGCGGTGTCGACATGACCGATCCGGACATCGATCTGGACGCGATGCGCCGACGCATCGGCATGGTCTTCCAGCAGTTCAACCTCTTTCCTCATCTGAACGTCCTGGACAACCTGACGATTGCTCAGCGCCGGGTTCTCGGGCGGGGCAGGGAGGAAGCCGGCCGCGTCGCCCGGGAGAACCTCGCCAAAGTCGGCCTGGCCGACCGTGAGGACAGCTTCCCCTCGCAGCTCTCCGGTGGCCAGCAGCAGCGTGTGGCCATCGCGCGGGCCCTGTCGATGGGGCCAGGGCTGATGCTCTTCGACGAGCCGACCAGCGCGCTCGACCCCGAACTGGTGGGCGACGTACTGGGGGTCATGCGCACCCTGGCCGACGAAGGCATGACGATGATGGTCGTCACCCACGAGATGGGCTTCGCCCGCGACGTCGCCGACCGCGTGGTCTTCATGGACGGCGGCCGAGTGGTGGAGGAGGGCGCCCCGGAGGATGTCCTGGCCCGGCCGGAGCACCCTCGGACCAAGGCCTTCCTCGCCCGGGTCCTGCACCCGGACGCCGTGCAGCCCGAGGCCTGACATATCCGTACGGCTCCGCCGCTGGAGCCGCGGAAGGTGGGACTGCAGCCGCACCGGACAACGGCGAGCGGCAGTGATCGCGGGTTGCCTCGCTTCGGACAGCGAGCCTGCCCGTACGCGGGTTCCGGCTCCAGGACACGTCAGGATTCCTGGCTTCGGACATGCGTCAGGGGCCGTCCGCAGACGGCCCCTGACACTGTCTGGCGATTACTGCTCGCTGCTTACCAGCTCGACCGTGAAGCCGTGGCCCGTGGAGACGGACGGCGTCTTGATCTCCGTGATCCCGGTCGCGGGGTCCGTGTACCAGCCGGACTCGGCCGAGGCGAACGCCGTCGCGGAATTCAGGTGCTGGAGGCGGCCGTCGTCCATGACCACCTGCGACGGTGCGTCCTTGCCGTGCACGGTGAACCGGTACGCCCGGGTGGCCGGCTTCCCCTGGTAACTTCCTACGCTCGCACCGACCTTGATGAGGGTGCTCGCCTCTCCGTCGGTGGGCGCCTGCACGCGTACGCGTTGCGTCGCCGAGGCGCCCTCGGCGAACTTGCGGGTCACGCCGTCGTCCTCGTACAGCGTGTACGTGCTGGTGCCCTGCGGGTACAGGTCGTAGTCCAGTTCGCTCCGGTCCCGGGTCTGCCAGGACGTCGTGCCCTTCGGCCACATCGGCACGATGGAGCCGCCCTTGACGAACAGGGGCAGGGTGTCGATCGGGGCGTGATAGCCGTTGACCGTGGTCGGGCCCTGGTAGGTCCGGCCCGTCCAGTAGTCGGTCCAGGTGCCCTTGGGCAGGTAGATGCCGTTACGGGTGTCGGAGGCCTCGTAGACCGGAGCGACCAGGAAGTCGGAGCCCGCCAGGTACTCGTACTTGGCGTTCGCGCCCAGCGTCGCGGGGTCGTCCGGATACTCCAGCCACAGTGGGCGGACCGAGCCCACGCCGGTCTTCGCGGCCTCGGCGGACAGGGTGTAGAGGTACGGCAGCAGGCGCTCCCGCAGCTGGAGGTACTTGCGGTTGATGGAGGTGTACGGCTCTCCGTCCACCCACGGTTGCTGGTTGATCTTCTTCTTGGTCGTCAGGTCCGTCGCCCAGCCGTCCATCGTCATCAGAGCCGGGAGGAACGACTTGGCCTGGAGGTCGCGGGCGTACATCTTGGCGTCGTGGCGGTAGATGCTGCCGACATCACCGGTGTTGTAGGCGATGCCGGACATGGTGGCCCCGGCGTACGTCGGGATCTGCCAGCGGACGAAGTCCCAGGACAGGGACTGGTCGCCGCTCCACAGCACGCCGCAGCGCTGCGCGCCCGCCCAGGAGACGGGCAGCCAGACGAAGCCGCGGGCGTCGCTGTTCTCCTCGATGCCGGACTTGGCCTTGTCGCAGGCGTCCAGCGCCATCCCGTACCCCTGGCCGACCCAGGCGACGTCGAGCTTCGCGACCCGCTGGCCCGCCTTCACCTGGTCGGCGAGCTTGTCCAGGCCGTTCTGGGTCCACAGGCCCAGCTGGGCGTTGTGGTCCTGGAGGCCCTTGGCCGTCTCCGGCAGGTTCTCGTAACCGCAGCCGTAGCCGTCGTTGACGAGCATCCAGCCCAGCGGGATCTGGTTCTGCGTGTAGCCGTCGGCGACCTTCAGGGCGTCCAGGGTGTGGCGCTCGCCCTGGTTGGCGTTGTGCAGGTAGCAGTCGGCGTCGCCCGGCTCGAGGCCGTACACCGGCGGCATGAACGGCTTGCCGACCAGGGCGGTGTACTTGCCGATCACCTTCTTCGCGTCACCGATGAAGTAGTACGCGTCGAGGCGACGTTCCTGCTGGCCCGTCTGGACCGGGGAACCGAAGTGGTAGACGCCGGGTGCGAAGGTGTTGCGGTAGACGCCGTAGCCGGCACTGGAGAGGTAGAAGGGCTGGGAGTTGTTGTAACCGCCCTCGTTCCAGTTGGTGTTGTTGGCGACGTACACCGTCTTGTCGCGGTGCGAGAAGCTGCCGTTCTGCTCGCCGCCGCCGAAGAACTGCTCGTCCGCGCCGCGCTCCAGACTCTGCCGCATTCCTCCGGTGGACCAGCGCAGGGGCTTGTCCTCCTGCCAGATCCGGGTCCGGTTGTCGGCCTTGTAGAGGCCGAAGCGCAGCGGCTTCTTGTAGACGCGGAGCACGGCGTCGGGGGAGCGGATCCCGTAGTAGTCGCCCTTGTCGAAGGTGCTGGTGTGCTTCTGCAGGGTGGGTTGCCTACGAATGATCGCCGTGCCGGCCGGGTCGGTGAACTCCCCGGTGGGCGTGGCCTGGAGACGTAGTTGACCACCGGTCAGGAAGTCGGCCTTCGCCTTGAGTTCTCCCGCCTCGATGGAGTAGCTGCCGTTGCCCCCGCCGAAGGAGGTCAGGTTTCCCGAGTCGGTCGTCTCCGGCAGATATGCCGTGCCGGTGAAGGAGTTGTCGGTGACGTCGTACGGCACGACGATCACGTGGTACGTCCCCTCGGCCCGGGGGATCACCGTGGCCTCGGGGTCGGCCGTGCCCGCGCTGGAGGCGACCTGCTTGCCGGCGGAGTCGTAGATGTACATGTCGAAGTCCTCGGCGGGCTTCTGCCACTCGATGGAGATCGGCACCCCGCCCTCCGGGTTGTCGTCCCAGTAGCCCTCGGGCGTCGACACGGTGAGGTCGAAGCGGTCGCAGACCTTGTTGTCCGGGTCGTCGGCCGTGGACGGACACTCCTTGGGGCCGCCGACCGTCCCCTTGGGATAGACGGGGCTCTGCCAGGTGACGCTTTTGTGGGCCTCGTCGAGCACGGCGCTCGCAGGGGTCGCCGCGTGGGCGGACTCGGCCGGGGCGCCGAGCAGGGCGGCGGCCAGGGCGGCGACCAGACCCGTCGTGGCCAGGGCGGTCCAGCGGGACCGGTGTTGAAGTCTTCGCACGGGATGCATCCCTTTCGAACCAAGCACTGGATGTTTGCAAATGCTTGAACATGCGTGAGATCGCGCAACTTCTCGCGCGAGGATTCACCCTCATGCGGGTGCATGTCAACGGTCCGGCGGAGGGATGGTCGGTGTCACCGAAAGGGCGGTGTGCCAAGGGAGTTCATCCCACTTGTGGTCAAACGTGCTTCGCTGACCGTCTCTTGTGATCGTCGAAGTGTCGAGATCGGTCGTGATTGACGCCTGAACCTTCACTCGACATCCCTATAGTGGTGCCGCGTTGATCGTGGGTCCGCAACGCGAAGCCGCCGCCACAGGAGTCAGTTCGATGACGCGCCCCTCTTCCGCCGTGCCCGTGCCCGACTCCGAAACACCCACCGGCGGCTGCCCCGTGCGGCACGACTCGGTCGCGGTGCCACTCAGCGGTCCCGAATTCCACACCGAGCCCCAGGCCCTCTACCGCACCATGCGACGTGATCACGGGCCTGTCGTGCCCGTCGAGCTGCCCGGCGGTTTCCCCGCCTGGCTGGTCATCGGATACCGGGAACTCCACCAGGTCACCAGCGACGGCGAGTTGTTCCCCCGGGACGTCGGGCTCTGGAACCAGTGGGAGAACATTCCCGAGGACTGGCCACTGCTCCCGATGGTCGGCCGTCCCATGCCGTCGATCTACTTCACCGCGGGAGCCGAGCACCGCCGCCACGTCGACATGGTGGGGCCCGCTCTGGAGGGCGCCGACCCGTTCGAAATCCGGCGCCACTGCGAGGAGTTGGCCGACCGGCTCGTCGACGCCGTCTGCACGCGGGGCGCGGCCGATCTGGTGGCCGAGTTCGCCGAGCCGCTGCCCGTCCTGGTCCTCGCCAGGCTCGTCGGCTTCCCGGACGCGGAGGGAGCGGACATCGCACAGGTGCTGAAGGACCTCGCCGACGGCGGTCCCGAGGCACAGAGTGCGCATATGCGCTTCGGGGAGCACATGCAGCGGCTGGTCGCGACCAAGCGTGCCGCGCCCGGAGACGACGTGACCTCCAGGATGCTGGCGTACCACGAGCCGTTCACCGACGAGGAATACGTCCTCGACCTGATGGCCATCACCGCCGCCGGCCATCTGACCACCGCCGACTGGATCAGCAACTCGCTGCGGCTGATGCTCACCGACGACCTGTTCGCCGACTCCCTCGCGGGGGGACGACACAGTGTGGCCGAGGCGATGAACGAGGTTCTCTGGGAGGAGAGCCCGACCCAGATCCTCGCCGGCCGCTGGGCCTCCCGCGACACCCGGCTCGCCGGCCGGAACATCCGCGCCGGGGACATGCTGCTCCTCGGCCTGGGGGCGGCCAACTCCGACCCGCACGTACGGCAGCGCATCGCCACCGAGGGAATGTCCGGCCAGGGCGGCAACAGCGCCCACCTGGCGTTCAGTTACGGTGAGTACCGCTGCCCGTTCCCCGCGCAGGAGATCGCCGAGACCATCGCCCGGACCGGTATCGAAGTGCTCCTCGACCGGTTGCCCGACCTCGCCCTCGCGGTGCCCGCGCAGACGCTCGTCCGCCGACAGTCCGCCTTCCTGCGGGGGATGACCTCGCTGCCCGTCCGGTTCACGCCCGTACGCATGACAGGAGACTTCTCTTGAACTGTCCTCACGCCGCATCCCACGAGCCCACTACGGGGGGCGCGACCGTGGTCATCGACCCCATGGTCCAGGACCTGGACGGGGAGACGGTGCGCCTGCGGGACGCCGGGCCGCTCGCCAGGATCGAACTGCTCGGGGTCCCTGCCTGGACCGTCACCCGGCATGCCGAGGCGCGTCAACTGCTCGTCGACCCACGCCTGGTGAAGGACCTCGATGCCTGGGGTCTCTGGCAGAGCGGTGCAGTGACGCATGCCTGGCCGTTGATCGGCATGATCGATGCGGGACGGTCCATGTTCACCGTGGACGGCGAGGAACACCGGCGGCTGCGCACCAAGACCTCCCAGGCGATCACACCACGCCGGCTGGAGGCCATCCGCCCGGACATCGAGAAGTTCACCGAGGAGCTGCTGGACGCCCTGGCCGAGCAGAGCAAGGACGGTGTCGTCGACCTGAAGTCCGTGTTCGCCCAGCCGCTGCCCATGCGGGTGGTCGGCATGCTGATGGGCGTGGACGAAGCCGAACACCCCATGCTGATGAAGAGGTACAAGGCCTTCTTCTCCATGCTCACCCCGCACGAGGAGCGGCTTGCCCTGCTCGCCGAGCTGGACGTCTTCTACGCGGCGCTCGTCCGCAGGAAGACCGCGCAGCCGACGGACGACCTCACCAGTGCGCTCATCCTGGCCGACGAGGGCGGAGAGCCGCTCACCGAGGAGGAGGTGGTCGGGAACCTCAAGGCCATGGTGGCGGCAGGCCACGAGACCACCATCGGGTTGATCCTCAATGCGGTACGGGCCCTGCTCGCCCACCCCGACCAGCTGCGCATGGTGCTCGACGGCGAGATCCCGTGGGACACGGTGATCGAGGAGACGCTGCGCTGGGACACCCCCACCACCCATCTGCTGATGCGGTTCGCGACGGAGGACATCCAGGTGGGCGACCAGGTGATCGCCAAGGGGGAGGGCGTCGTCATCTCCTACCGGGTCATCGGCCGCGACGTCGAACAGCACGGTCCGGACGCCGACGCCTTCGACATCACCCGAGCCACGCCGATCCGCCACATGACCTTCGGTCACGGCCCGCACATCTGCCCCGGCGCGGCGCTCTCCCGGGTCGAGGCGGGCATCGCCCTGCCCGCACTGTTCGGCCGCTTCCCCGGGCTGAGGCTCGCCGTGCCGGACGAGGAGCTCCGCAAGCTGCCGGTGATGACACAGAACGACATGGAGTCCTTCCCTGTGCTGCTGAACGGCTGAACAGGAGAGCGCGGGTCGTCCGCCGTCGTCCCCCGTCTCGGGTGACGGGGGCGGCCCGCACGGAACTCGGTCGTCAGGTGCGGAATCTGACCTCGTGTCGACCACCGCGGGTCGTGGGTTAGGGTTTCCCGTAGGTCATGAGTTCCAGTGCGCAGCCCCGGCTGGCTGGACGGCACCCCGCTCCGCTGCGGGTGCTCCGGGTGACGACCTGCCCCGTGCACGACGTACGGGGAACAGCGGACCACCGGGGTGTGAGCGGCCTGGGTCCACGATCCCGGGAAGGCGATTCCTCACCATGCTTCCTCACTCCTTTCGAACCGACGGATGCTCCCGTTACAGCCCCGGCCATCATCTGCACTGGATCCACGCCAAGAAGTGCAGCGAGGAGCCGGGCCAGGCCGTGGAGCTGCTGCTGACCGCGGACGATGTCCGTGACGACGGGTGGGTCGGGCTGCGCCCCGCGTTCGACTACGCCGAGGACCTGCCCGATGTGTGGATGCACGCTCCACATGCGCTCCAGGAGCTCCTCGCCGAGCACCGGGGACGGGTGTACTGGCTGCCGCGGTGGCACGCCCTGCGGATCGAGCACCAGGGCGACGCGGCGGTGGGGCTGGTGAACGTCGGGTTGGAGAGCGGGGAGCTGTGCGCCACCGATGCGCCCGGTTCGCGGCCGCCTCGTGGGGGCGTCACGTACGGCTTGTAGTCGCGCGCCTGGTGCGGCGGATTGCCCGGCGGTCCGCGGGCGGGGCCACCGGTTCGCTCTGCGACTTCGGGCGGATGCTGCCGAGGCACAGGACGTCGCCAGCGCGGGTCATGGCAACGACGAGCCTCGCCTTGATCAAGGCCCTCGTCGGTGAACTCTCATGCTCCGGCGCCAGGCCCGGCCGTTCGTTCGGCGGGGGCCTCCGCGACGCCCGAGGCGTCCCCGATCCAGCCTCGTTCGCGTGCCAGCAGCGCGATCTGGAAGCGGGTTCGCGCACCGAGGAGTTCGGCGGTCTCACTGATGTGCTTCTGGATCGTCCGTCGGCTCAGCCCCAGGACCCGGGCGATCGCGTCGTCCGTCAGACCCGCGCACATCAGGGAGAGGATGTCGCGCATCCGCCCCGTAGGCCGGCCGTCCGGTTCCGCCGCAGTGATCGGTGGCCGACCTGGGCCGCTGTCCAGCGACACCGGGGTCGCCCGTTCCCAGACGCTTTCGAAGAGGGCGGTGAGCACTTCGAGAAGCGTGGCCGAGTGCACGATGAGCGAACCCGCGGACGGGTCCTCCTGCCGCAGCGGCATGATGCCGGCCGTCACGTCGAACACCACCAGTTTCATCGGGAGCCCGGCCAGCAGCCGCAGTTCCCCGCCCCGGGCTGTTCCGCTCAGGGCGGTGCGCAGCGAAACGGTGTCGGTCATCCCGTCGGTGTCGTACACCGACCGGAGCCGCACTCCGTCGGGCACCGGCACCTCCGGGGTCGGCGCGTCCGAAACAGCTGCGAGGTCAGTCGGCACCGAGGTGCGGTCGAGCACCGCGGACCGGGTGACGTACGGAGGTTTGGCGAGATGGAGCACCTCGTGCCGACTGGACGCGAGCAGCTGCGCGTAACGTACCCCGACCTGCTCGGCGCTCTCCACCACCTCGAACAGGTCGGAGGTGACCCGACGGTGCGACGCCGAGCGGTATGCCTCGTGCAACCGCTCCATGTACAGCTCCGCCCGCGCCAGTTCCTGCCGCTTCTGGGCCAACAGCGAACCGAGAGTGGAGCGGGGCGGGCCCGCGCTCCAGCGCGTGGGCCGATCACCGACGCGGATGACCAGGCGCTCGTTCTCCAGTGCCTGCAGGGCGCGTTCGGCGGCTGCCGGGGTGGCCCCGAGCGCTTCGGCAACCGCCTCGCTGCTCAGCTCCGGGTGCGTGACCAGGCATTCGAGTACCCGGCCGGCCAAGGGGCCCAGACCGGTCCCGGCCCACGGCAAATCCGACGACACCGCCACAGCTGTCCCTCTTTCGGCGTGCTGGCGAGGCCGATCGTACGCGGCGGAGTCGGCCGGAGGAATTACATGCGCGTTACATCACTGTCCGGCGGGTGCGAATCCGTTCCGTTCCTGTCTGTTCCTGTTCACATCTGCGCAGTTGCGCGGACCCGCACTCCGGACCTCCTTGCCCGGCGGATTGCGCGCCGGACAGGGTGATCACAAGCCGCCGTCGCGACGGTGCGTCGAAACCTGTTCGGACATTCGGGGCCTAGTCGAGACATGTCGGCACGATGGAGATATTTCATGCCACAACCCAACCTCGCACCGGTGCGCGGAAGGTGGACCTCCCGGCGCGTCGCCGTGCTCGTCGCCGCCGCCCAGCCTGCGGAGGTGACATCGGCCCGGCCGGCCGCATCGGGACGTATGTCGAAGCCGATGCCGGTTTCCGGGTCGTCTGTTCGACTCCGCGGACACCGGCCGACGGTTCGTCCGGCGCGGCGGCGCGACCGGCAACACCGATCCGGTGACACGGTTCCGTCCCGCCGGGAACGGCTGCTGAACCGCACCACCTGCGGTGGCCGCCGGATCCCCCGCCGACGGCCGCCCCCGACTTCGATCGTCCGACTCTTCGTCGGAACGCGCGAGTTGGTGCAGTAACGCCACAAGGGTTCATGTCTTCGCCGCATGGCCAAGCGGTCGCACGCCGCCGCGCATCGTCACGCCGGAGGCACACCGAGTCTCCGGTTCCCCACCCCCACCGGCCGTCACCACGCGTCCGGACAGAAGGAGTTACAGCAGTGCCGAACAACTCCCGTGACAACAGGGGCATATCGCCTCATGGGCGTCTCTTGCATCGTGGAATCTCCCCATATGGGCGCGTCGCGACAACTGCGGCCGTTGCCATGGCCGCGCTCATCGTTTCGGCCCTCCCCGCCTCGGGCGCCGTGTCTGCCCCGGTCGGCACGGATCAAGCACCACGGCAGATAGCGGCGGAGCCCCGGCCCGGTGCCAGGTCCGTCGCGCTCTCCCCCGCGCAGCGCAGGAAGCTGCTCGAGGCTGCGACCGACGCTCGTGCCACCACCGCCCGTTCACTGAAGCTGGACGATCGGGAGGAGCTGATACCCAAGGACGTCGTCAAGGACGCCGACGGCACCGTGCACACCCGCTACGAGCGCACCTACGCCGGCCTGCCCGTCATCGGCGGCGACCTGGTGGTCCACGAGCAGGGCGCGGCCCGCACCGTCACCAAGGCGTCGGACGCGAAGGTGTCGGTGCCGACGACCAAGGCCGCCGTCACGGCCGCGACGGCGGGGAAGTCCGCCCTGGCCGCAGCAAAGACCGAGAAGACCCGGGACGCGACCCCGGACGGCTCACCGAAGCTCGTCGTCTGGCTCGGGAACGGAAGGCCCACGCTCGCCTGGCAGTCCGTCGTCGGCGGCGTCCAGGAGGACGGCACCCCGAGCAGTCTGAGCGTGGTGACCGATGCGACGACCGGCAAGCAACTCCAGAGCGTCGAGCAGATCCGCACCGGCACCGGTCGGAGCCAGTACAGCGGCCAGGTGGAGATCGGCACCGTGCAGAACGGCAGCCTCTACGAGCTGACCGACCCCGAGCGCGGCGGCCACAAGACGTACGACCTCACCGGCGTCGGCGGCAACGGCGTCCTCGTCACCGACGACGACGACATCTGGGGCGACGGAACGACGGCCAGCCGGCAGACGGCGGCTGTGGACGCCGCCTACGGCCAGCGGCAGACCTGGGACTTCTACCACGACCGGTTCGGCCGCAACGGCATCGCCGACAACGGTGTCGGGGCCTACTCCCGGGTCCACTACGGCGACGGATACGCCAACGCCTTCTGGGACGACCGGTGTTTCTGCATGACCTACGGCGACGGCCTGAACAACGCCAAGCCGCTGACCGAACTCGACATCGCCGCCCACGAGATGACTCACGGCGTCACCTACGCCACCGCGAACCTGACCTACTCCGGTGAGTCCGGCGGCCTGAACGAGGCCACCAGCGACATCATGGGCACCTCCGTGGAGTTCTTCGTCAACAACTCCACCGATGTGCCCGACTACATGATCGGCGAGCTCGCCGACGTCCGCGGCACGGGCAAGCCGCTGCGCTACATGGACCAGCCCTCCAAGGATGCCTCCGTCAAGGGCACCTCGCAGGACTACTGGACCCCCGAAACCAGGAAGCTCGACCCGCACTTCAGCTCCGGCGTGGCCAACCACTTCTTTTACCTGCTCTCCGAGGGCAGTGGGAAGAAGACCATCAACGGCATCGCCTATGACAGCCCCACGTACGACGGCCTGCCGGTCGTCGGTCTCGGCCAGCGCGACGCGACCGCCGTCTGGTACCGGGCGCTGACGCTCTACATGACCAGCAGCACCGACTACGCCGGCGCCCGCACCGCCACCCTCCAGGCCGCCGCCGACCTGTTCGGCCGGACCAGCGACGCCTACGAGGCCGTCGGCAACGCCTGGGCGGCCGTCAACGTCGGCGCCCGCTATGTGAACCACATCGCCGTGATCGCCCCCTCCACGCGGAAGTCGGCCGTCGGCCAACCGACCAGCCGTCAGATCGAGGCGACGAGTTCCCGGCCGGGCCGCCTCACGTACTCCGCGGAAGGGCTGCCCCAGGGCCTTTCCATCAACGCCGAAACGGGCCTGATCACCGGCACTCCGAGGAAGGCCGGCGACTTCGCGGCGGCCGTCACCATCAAGAACTCTCCGACGGTCAAGCGCACGGTGCGATTCGTGTGGACCGTCCTTGCCTCCGGCGGTGACTTCTTCGTCAACCCCGCCCGGTTCGACATCCCCAACTGGAAGTCCATCGAGTCACCGCTCATCGTCGGCGGCCGCAAGGGCAACGCCCCCAGTGACCTCAAGGTCACGATCGACCTCTACCACCCGTGGGTCGGCGGTCAGGTGATCAGCCTGGTCAGCGAGAACGGCACGGAGATCCCGGTCAAGAACTGGTACTGGGACACCGGCGAGGGCGAGCTGCACACCACCTACACGGTCGACGCGTCGGCGGTCCCCGCCAACGGAACCTGGAAGCTCCGGGTCCAGGACGACACCCCCGGCATCTTCACCGTCGATCCCGGCTACCTCGACAGCTGGAGTCTCACCTTCTGACCGTTCTTCTCCACCGCACCGCCCACGCCCGCCGCGCCCGGTCAACCGGGCGCGGCGGTGCGCGTATTTCTCCCCGCCGGCGGCCGGTCGGCGAGGCTGCGGTGATGGGCTTCCCGAGCGCGTTGGTTCTCGGTGTCGATGACGTGGCTCTCCTCCTGGAGCCGGCGTGCTCACCCCAGGTCGGCCGGCGTCCTCTGTGTGGTGCTCCGGGCCCGGTCCGCGCGCGGCGCTCACTCCGCGCGACCGGCGATTCGGCCGGCGCCGGGCATGACGTGAGTCAGCGCCCGTGCAGACTTCCGGAAGCACGGCAAAGGGGCGTCCGCGCTGAGTCGACCCGTGTGCTCGCGGGCGCGGGCGGCCTATCGTGGGGGTGGGCCGCCCCGCCCCGGCGCCCGTCCGGCATTACTGTGTCGAAGCGCTTCGACACTGCCTCTGGACATGCTCTGCGGGCGCAGCTACTCTCGCACTGCTGTGCATGTCACAGCCGGGAAGGGGCGCAGTCGAAGCGCTTCGCCCTTTGCTTCTGATCTGCTGTCGATCCCTTGCCCGTGCCCCTCGATCCACTGTCGTCCTGTGATGGAGAGCTGAATGGTCACCCTTGCCGAGGTCGCCCAGCACGCCGGAGTGTCCGCGAGCACGGTGAGCTATGTCCTCAGTGGGAAGCGGTCCATCTCCATGTCCACCCGGGAGCGGGTGGAGCGGAGTATTCAGCAGCTCGGGTACCACCCCAACGCCGGGGCCCGCGCCCTCGCGAGCAGCCGGTCCAACATCATCGCGCTCATGGTGCCGCTGCGCACCGACATGTATGTGCCCGTGATGATGGAGATCGCCATCGCCGTCGCCACCACCGCCCGCACCCACGGATACGACGTCCTGCTCCTCACCGGGGAGGAAGGTCCGACGGCGGTGCGCCGGATCGCGGGCAGCTCGCTCGCCGACGCCATGATCCTGATGGATGTGGAACTCCACGACGAGCGGCTGCCGCTGCTCCGCGAGACCGACCGGGCCGCCGTGCTGATCGGCCTGCCCGCCGACACCGACGGACTGACCTGTGTGGATCTCGACTTCGAGGCGACCGGAGCCCTCTGCGTGGAACACCTCGCCGGGCTCGGACACCGCGACATCGCCGTGATCGGCGAGGCGGCGGCGGTGTACGAGCGGCACACCGGGTTCGCCGAGCGGACGGTGGACGGCGTGCGGGCGAAGGCGCAGGAGGCAGGGGTGCGGGTGCTGCACCGGTCCTGCGAGGGCGGGTACGCGGCGATGGCCCAGACCCTGGCCCGGATCTTCGACGAACGGCCGGGTACCAGCGGGTTCATCGTGCAGAACGAGGCGGCCGTCGAGCCGCTGCTCAATCTGCTGCGGCAGCAGGGACGGGCGGTGCCCGAGGACGTGTCGGTGGTCGCGATCTGCCCGGAGCAGGTGGCTTCCCAGGCCTCGGTGCGTCTCACCTCGGTCGCCATACCGGCACAGGAGATGGGGCGGCGCGCCGTCGAGCACGTCGTGGCGAAGCTCGGCGGGCGCGGGACGGACGAAGTCGAGCTGCTGACACCGGAGTTGACGGTGCGGGCGAGCAGCGGTCCAGCGCCGCTGGGCTGAGCCGCGCGGGCCGCGGGGCACGGTTCCCACGTACCGTCGCGCTCCCGGGCTTCGGCCTCCGTGCCGTCGCTCATGGTGTGGTGCTTCGCAGCACGGCGACGCCGTAACGGCCCAGCTCCACAAGGCCGTCGACGTCCTCCCCGGTCAGCAGATCCACGTGTGGGCCGGGGACCGGCACGGTGACACTGCCCCGCCCGTGGTGCAGCAGGAACAGCAGCTCGCCGCGGCGCACCGCCTCCACATCCTCCGGCAGTCCGGCCAGCACCGGCCCGGCCCCCGCCTCTGCCGCCACCCGGCCGAGCAGGGCGCGCAGCGCCTCCGGTTCGGGCAGCGTCGACAGGTAGTAGGCGCGGTCCCTGCGCAGGACCGCCGGCAGCCCGTCCAGCTCGCCGCCACGGTACGCGGAGATGATCTCCGTACCCGGCTCCGCCTCCAGCTCCTCCGACCAGACACCTGCCCGGAAGCCGTCGCACTCCACCGTCGTGTCCGCGTCGAGCGGCCACCACTCGTGGAGCGTACGGATGCCGAACAGCTCGCGCAGCCGCTCGTCCATGCCGCCCGGCCTGATCCGGTCGTCCACGTCCGCGACCCCGCTGAAGAAGCCGCAGACCAGTGTCCCGCCGCCGCGCACATAGCCGACGAGGTTGTTGATCGCGGTGTCCGACAGCAGATAGAGCTGCGGCACAGCCACCATCCGGAACCGGCTCAAGTCGGCGTCCGGGCGGGCGAATTCGGTGGCGGTCCCGGTCTCCCACAGGGCGCGGTGCCAGCTCTGCACCAGTTCCGTGTAGTCGAGGAGCGCGGAGGGCCGCCCCTCCTGCCCACTCGCCCACCACGAGTCCCAGTCGTGCAGGACGGCCACCTCGCCGGGCACGTCCGTGCCGCTCACCGCCGCGCCGATCGTGGCGAGTTCGGCGCCGAGCCGCTTGATCTCCCGGAAGGTACGGCCGTGCTCGCCGGCATGCGTGAGCATCCCGGAGTGGAACTTCTCCGAGCCCTGCCGGGACTGCCGCCACTGGAAGTAGCAGACCGCATCGGCGCCGCGCGCCACGGACTGCAGTGACCAGAGCCGGTTCAGACCGGCCGGCTTGGGATGGTTGACGCCTCGCCAGTTCACCGGCCCCGCGGCCTGTTCCATGAGCATCCACGGCCCGGCGGCCTGCGAGCGCGTCATGTCGGCGAGCATCGCGTTGTACTGACCGCCCTGCGGGTCCTTCGGGTCGGGGTAGATGTCGACGGAGACGATGTCCTCCTGCGCCGACCACGCCCAGGCGTCCTGGCCCGACCACAACGGCATGAAGTTGGTGGTCACCGGGATGTGCGGGGTGTGCCGGGCGACGATGTCCCGCTCGGCCGCATAGCACTCCATCAGGGCGTCGGACGTGAACCGCTTGAAGTCCAGCACCTGCGTGGGGTTCTTCATGTACTGCGCCTTGCGCGGCGGCAGGATCTCCGTCCAGGTGTCGTAGCGCTGACTCCAGAACGCCGTTCCCCACGCCTCGTTGAGCGCCTCGACGGCGCCGTAGCGGTTCTGCAGCCACCAGCGGAAGTGTGCGGCCGTCTCGTCGCACCAGCAGTGTGTGCAGTACTCGTTGTTGATGTGCCACACGGTGAGCGCCGGGTGGTCGGCGTACCGCGCCGCCAGGTCCTCGGTGACGGACGCCGCGTAACGGCGGTAGACCGGCGAACTCGCGCAGAAGTGCTGCCGCGATCCGTACCAGACGACCGAACCGTCCTCGGCGCGAGGAAGTGTCTCCGGGTGCTTCACCCCCATCCACGGCGGCGGGGACGCGGTCGGTGTGGCGAGCACGACGCCGATGCCATGGGCGTGCATGAGATCCATCAGGCGGTCCAGCCACCCGAACTCGCGTGCACCCGGACGGGGTTCGATCCGCGCCCAGGAGAACACCCCGAGGGTGACGGAGTTGACCCCGGCCTCCTTCATCAGCCGTGCGTCGTCCTCCCACACCTCCTCGGGCCACTGTTCGGGGTTGTAGTCGCCGCCGAAGAGAATGCGGCCACGGGTTGCGTCGCGCAGGGACGGCATGGAGTTCTCGTTCCTCATCGAGGGTCTGCGTACTGGATGCCGCGGCCGTTGGTGCCCAGGTAGACACGGCCGTGGACGCGGGGGTCGCCGGTGATCGCTTCGCCGGTCCAGCCCCACTGGTGGCTGTCGTCGTTGATCCGGACCCAGGTGGTGCCCGCATCGTCCGAACGCAGCACCGCCACCCCGTCGAACGTGGCGGCGACCCGCCCGGACTGGAAGATCGCCGGGTAGCCGGCGTGGACCGGGCGACGCCCGGACGTGCCGCCCCGGACCGGCGCGGGCGCACCGAAGCCCAGCGCGTGCGAGGCCTGGCAGCCCGCCACCGCAGTGAACGTCACGCCGCCGTCCCCGCCGTGCGCCATTGGTGGGGCTCGGCGCCCCGAGTCGCCTGCGGTCTGCGCCGGCCGGCGGCATGGGCGGCGGGTTCCGCGACCGGCAGGGCAACGGCCGCAGCCGCGACAGCTGCTCCCGCCAGTACGGTGCGACGACGGGGCGTGGGCGCGGACGAAGCGCGCATGGCGAACACCTTCCGGTGGAGGAAAGGAGAGCGGGAGAGAGGGGGGCGCGGTGAGAAGAGGGCGTGCGCTGCGGATCAGCCCTTCACGGCGCCCGTGAGCATGCCCTTCTGGAAGTGCTTCTGGACGAACGGCGACAGCACCGCGACCGGGATCAGCGCCAGCACCATGACCGCCATCTGCACGGCGAGACTGTTGATCTGACCGCTGCTGACCGCCGCGCCCATGGCGCCCGGCGGAACCTGGTGCTGCAGGACGAGCTGGCGCAGGATCATCTGCAGCGGATACTTCTCGCTGTCCTGGATGTACAGCATCGCGTTGAACCACTGGCTCCAGTAGCCGACCGCGTAGAAGAGCGAGATCACCGCGATGACCGCACGGGACAGCGGCATGATGATCTGCAGCAGGATCCGCCACTCGCCGGCGCCGTCGATCCGGGCCGCGTCGATCAGTTCGGGCGCGGTGTCCATGAAGAAGCCGCGCAGCACCAGGATGTTGAAGACACTGATCGCGCTGGGCAGGATCATCGACCAGTAGCTGTTGCTCAGGCCGATGCCCGTGACCAGCAGATAGGTCGGGATGAGTCCGGCGCCGAAGAACATCGTCGCCATCAGCGTCATCAGCAGTTTGCCGTGCGCGAAGGAGTCCCGTCGGCTCAGTCCGTACGCGCACAGCACCGAGATGACCATGCTGAACGCCGTACCGACGACAGTCAGGCCGACGCTCACCAGGGCGGCTCGGGTGACGGCGCCGCCGCTGAGCAGTTCCTTGTACGCGACGAAGGTGATGGCCTTGGGCCAGACGACCAGGCCACCCGCGTCGTTGATCGTCTTGGTGTCGGAGAGGCTGGTGACGATCACCACCCATAGAGGCACGAGCACGATCGCGCAGATCGCGACGAGACCGAAGCCCTTGAAGGCGAGACCGGTCCTGGTGGGTTCCTCCTCCCACACGGGGCGTGGCTCGATCCGCAGCGCGCGCTGGAGCGGAGACTCCGTGGGCCCCATGGAGGGTTGCTCCGTCCGGTTCCTGTCCTTGTCCGTTTCCAGGAGAGTCGTCATTTCTTGGAGTACACCCCCTGCTCGCCCAGCATGTGGGCGACCTTGTTGGCACCCAGCACCATGGCGACGCTGAACAGTCCCTTGAAGATTCCGGCGGCGGCCGCGTAGCCGAAGTCGCCGGTCTTGATGCCCGTCCACCAGATGTAGGTGTCGAGGATTTCGGAGGCGCCCGGCCCGACCTGGTCGCGCTGGAGCAGGATCTGCTCGAAGTCGAGATTGAGCGCACTGCCGACCCGCAGGACGAGCAGCAGCGCGATGACCGGGCGCAGCGCGGGCAGCGTGACATGCCACATGCGGCGCCAGCGCCCCGCACCGTCGACGGCCGCCGCCTCGTACAGATCGGTGTTGACGGCGGCGAGTGCGGCGAGGAAGACGATCACGCCCCACCCGGCGTCCTTCCACACGGCCTGGGCGGTGACCAGGAACTTGAAGAAGCTCGCATTGGTCATCAGATCGAAGCCCTCATGACCGTGTTCCCGCAGCCATTGTGCGACCAGGCCGGCCCCGCCGAACATCTGCTGGAAGACGGTGACGACGAGCACCCAGGAGAAGAAGTGCGGCAGATAGACGACGGCCTGTACCCAGGCCCGCACCCGCGCACTCATGATCGTGTTGAGCAGCAGGGCGATGGCGATCGGGATGGGGAAGAAGAGGATCAGCTGGGTCAGGAAGATGACCAGTGTGTTGATGAGGACTTGCCAGAAACGGTAGTCCTCGAAGATCCGGGCGAAGTTGTCGAAGCCGACGAAGGGGCTGCCGGTGATGCCCAGGTCGTACACGTCGTAGTCCTGGAAGGCCACGATGTTCCCGAGCAGCGGGATGTAGTTGAAGATCAGCAGCAGTGCGATGGCGGGCAGTGTCATCAGGACCAGCGTGCGGTCCCGGCGCAGGCGCAGGCGCCACGTGATGCCGCCGGCCGCCGGTGGGGTCCTCGCCGGGCGTTTGCCCGTCCTGCCGTCGCTACTCGTTCCGCTGTCCCTGCTGGTGCTGTCCCCGCTGTCGCTGTCGCCGATCGGGTCCGTCGGCCGGTCGGCCGCGCGGTCCGTCTCGGTCGCAACCGTGCCCCGTGGCTTCACCGTGTGCTCCCCATGTCGTGCTCTCCGCCCTGGCCGCCGGGCGTCCCTGCGTCCGGCGGCCGTCTCGCTGCCTTACGTACGTACGGGTCCGTGTCCGCCGTACGGGTCAGTTGCCGGAGCCGTTCTTGTCGAGAATGTCCTGGTACCAGTCGCGCAGCTTGTCGCCGCCGCTGTTCTTCCACGTCGTCACTGCGGCGTCGACGTCACTGACCTTCTTGCGGCCGCGCCGGATGTCCTTCTGCAGGTCGTCGAAGGGCGTGTAGAGGGAGGCGTACCGCTGCGGTTCGACGATCTGCATACCGAAGAAGAGCGGCTTCTTGACGTTCGGGGCCTGTCGGGCCATCCAGCCGGCGTAGTCCTTCACCAGCTGCGGCTCGTCCGGGAACGCGACGGTGTGCGGGGGCGACGCGAGGAACATGAAGGTGGAGGGCTGGGCCTCCTGGATGCCCTGTGGCGTGAAGGTCGGCACCCCGTCCTTGATCGTGTAGTGGGTGTCCTGCACGCCGTAGTTGGTGAGCATGAACTCCTTGGTGCCGTACGGCGCCGCGGCGAAGTCGGCGACGGCGAGGATCTCCTCGATCTTCGCCTTCGGCAGCTTCTTGCTGAGGAAGGTGAAGATGCCTGCCGGGTCGTCCTGCCACAGGGCCGGCTTTCCGCCGTCGTGGTTGAAGAAGTCCAGCGCCTGCATGTCGAACTTCGGGTTGGCGGTGGCCTGTTCGGTGACCATGCCCTTCCAGCCGCCGGTGCCGTCGTTGTACATCAGGACGCGTCCGCCGGTGAAGCGGATCTTGGAGTCGGCGTCCTTGCCCGCCTCGGCGTCGGGGTGGACGTAACCGCCCTCGTGGAGCTTGCGGGCGAAGGCGAGCGCCTCCCGGTACTCCTGCGTCTCGATCTTGTGGACGAGCTTGCCGTTCTCCAACTTCCAGTAGTGCGGGGCGTCGGGCAGCAGCCCGAAGATCTTCTGGATGCAGGTCCACAGGTCGTCGAAGGCCCAGACCTTCTTCTTCGCGTCCGTGTACTCCTTGCCGAAGGCCAGCAGATCGTCGGCGCTCGCCGGCACGGCTCCGGAGCCGACCACATCCTTGCGGTAGAAGATCGCGTTGCCGAGGATCGGGGACGGCATGGGCAGACCGCGGAGCTTGCCGCCGAAGACGGAGTACTGCCAGGCACCGGTCGGGATGTTCGCCAGGTTCGGGTACTTCTTGATCGCGTCACCGGCCAGGTACGGGCTCAGGTCGGCGAACTTGGCGACGATCGCGTTGCGGATCTGGCCCTGCATGTTCCAGCCGGGGATGGTCACGACGTCCGGGATGTCCGAACCGGCGAGCACGGCGCCGATCTTGTCCTGGTACGTGTTGCCGTCCTGCGGGTCGAAGTTCAGCGTCGCGCCGACGGCCTTGTTCACGGCCGTGTAGTACGGGTTGTTCTTCTTCGGGACGGTGCCCCACAGCGGGGTCATGATCCGGAACGCGGAACCTTTGCCCGGCGCGGACTTCACCGATGCGACCAGCGGGTCGGGCAGCTTGGTGAAGCCGGGGCTCGAACCGTTGACGCTCGCCACGTCGGGCTGGACCAGATTCGACGGGATGTAGTCCGGCAGGACCTTCTTGAGTGCCTTGCCCGTCGTCGTACCGTCCTTGCTCCCGGAGCCGGAACCGCCGCCGCACGCGGCGAGCAACGGTACCCCGCCGGCCATGGCGACCGCGGCGACGGCGCTGGAGGCGAGGAAGCTTCTCCGGCTCGGGGCGGTGGAGGCGGGGGAGGAATTCGGCGTCATTGCGTCAACCCTTCGAGGCGCACCAGGACGACACGCGGCGGGCGACCGCCGTTCGGCTCCTGTGTCTGAGGTGAGGCGTTACTGGCTGGGCCGGGGGGACCGGCGGAACCGGCTGAACCTGCCCAGGTGAAGCGGTTCAACAAGGAGGTGGCAGAGCATGTCACCATCCGGGGAAATCAAAGGTGACAGGCACTCCATCGAGGCTCTGTCGAAACTCAGTCGAAGCGCTTCGATGTTGCAGTGAGGTTAAGTGAAGCGCTCCGGCCGCACAAGAGTCGGTTTCCAGATTCCCCCGACCTGTTTCCGAACCGTTTCCCGGCGCCACGGGGCTCGGTTGCGGACAACTGGCGGAGGTGCACCCTTGACACCTGCGGGGTTGGGAACAGAGCATCGAAGCGCTTCGAAAGATCTTCCGATGCCTGGACAGATCCCTCGAAGCCCGGCCACCTCTTTCCTGGCACGGACATCGAAAGACCTCCCACCTTTCCAAGGGGACCCGCACGTGACGGAACAACCGCAGCCCTTCCGCGACCCGCAGCTGCCCTTCGCCCAGCGCATCGACGATCTGCTCCGGCGGCTCACCCTCGACGAGCGGATCGCGATGCTGCACCAGTTCGCGCCCGCGGTGGACCGGCTTGGGATCGGCGCCTTCCGCACGGGCCAGGAAGCCCTGCACGGCGTCGCCTGGATGGGTCCCGCGACCGTCTTCCCCCAAGCCGTCGGACTGGGTGCCACGTGGAACGACGAGCTGGTGCGCCGGGTCGGCGAGGCCGTCGGCAACGAGGTCCGCGCCAAGCGCGCCAAGGACGACCGGGTCGGCCTCAACGTCTGGGCCCCGACGGTGAATCTGCTGCGCCACCCCCTCTGGGGGCGCGGCGAGGAGGGATATGCGGAGGACACCGCGCTGACCTCCGCCATCGCCGTCGCGTACACCCGGGGACTGCGCGGCGACCACCCGCACTACTGGCGGACCGCCCCCGTCCTCAAGCACTGGCTCGCGCACAACAACGAGACCGACCGTGACATCTCCTCCTCGTCGGTCCGCCCCCGGGTCCTGCACGAGTACGACCTCCGGGCGTTCCGCGACGCCGTGCAGTCGGGCGCGGTGGCCGGGGTCATGCCCGCGTACAACCTGGTCAACGGGCGGCCCAACCACGTCTCGCCGCTCCTGTCCCAGCAGCTGCGGAGCTGGACCGAGCAGTCCCTCGTGGTCTGCTCCGATGCCGGGGCGCCGTCCAACCTGGTCGACTCCGAGCACTACTTCGACACCCACGAAGAGGCCACGGCCGCCGCGCTGAAGGCCGGGGTCGACAGCTTCACCGACCACGGCCAGGAATCCGCCGTCATGACCGGCCGCATCCGCGGTGCGCTGGAGCAGGGTCTCCTCGACGAGCACGACATCGACACCGCGGTCCGCCGGCTCCTGGGGCTGCGCTTCTCGCTCGGGGAGTTCGACCCCGGGCTCGACCCGTACGCGGACACCACCGCCTTCGACACGGCCGAGCACCGGGCGCTCGCCCAGGAGGCCGCCGAACAGGCGGTCGTCCTGCTGAAGAACGACGGACTGCTGCCGCTCGACTCCGAGGAGAGGGGAACGGTCGCCGTCGTCGGCCTGCTCGCGGACACCTGCAAGCTCGACTGGTACAGCGGCACACTGATCCACCGTTCCACCCCGCTCGACGGGATCCGGGCCCGGTTCGGCGCGGACCGGGTCACCTTCGCGGAGGGCGCCGACCTGGTCCGCCTGAAGTGCGCGGCGGGCTGGCTGCAGATCCCCGAGACCGACGACGGCGACAGCGCCGACCGGGGCGCGGAGGGCGCCCTCGACCCGGCACTCCTGGCCGGCCGCACCGACCTGCCCCCGCTGACCTGCGGCGACACCCCGTCCGAGCTGGCGCTCGTCGACTGGGGCAACGGCGTGATCACCCTGCGGGACCCCGCGGGCCGCTATCTGTCGGTCGCCGAGGACGGTTACGTACGCGCGTCCGCGGATGAGCCGGGCGGCTGGATCGTCCAGGAGACATTCCGCCGGGAAGAGGTGGAAGGGCACGTCGGAGGTCACCGCCTTCTGCACATCGGAACGGGTAGGTATGTCTCTGTCGCCGCCGACGGCGTAAAGGTTGCCGACGCGGACGAGAAAATTTCCGGCGATACCGCCGCGGGGGCCGCCACCGTCTTCGAGATCGAGGTGACCGAGCACGGGGAGGACACCGTGGCCCGCGCGGCAGCCGCCGCCGACACCGTGATCGTCGTCGTCGGCAACGACGCCCACATCAACGGCCGCGAGACCGAGGACCGCACCACCCTCGACCTGCCCGCCCAACAGGAGCGCCTGTGGCGCGCCGCGCACGCCGCGAACCCGCGCACGGTCCTGGCGGTCACCTCCGCCTATCCGTATGCACTCACCGACGCCGCGGCCGTACTTCCCGCTCTGCTCTGGACGGCCCACGGCGGCCAGGCCGCCGGGACCGCGCTCGCCCGGATCCTCTCCGGCGACGTCTCCCCGGCCGGCAGGCTGCCGCAGACCTGGTACACCTCCGACGCCGAACTGCCCGGCCTGCTCGACTACGACATCATCGGCTCCCGGCAGACGTACCTGTACTACGAGGGGACACCTGTCTTCCCGTTCGGCCACGGGCTGTCGTACGCCGCGTTCACCTACTCCGGTGCGAAAGCGGAGCTCGACGGCGACCTGCTGCGGGTGTCGCTGACCGTCACCAACACGGGCACCGTCGCCGCCGACGAGGTCGCCCAGCTCTACGTACGGGCCGTGGCACCGTCCGTCGTCCGGCCGCTGCGGCAGCTCGTCGGACACCGCCGCCTGCACCTGGCGCCGGGCGCCGGGCAGCGCGTGGACTTCACGGTTGCGGTGACCGAGCTCGGCCACTGGGATGTGGCGCACGGCCGCTGGACCGTCGAGCCCGGCACGTACGAGGTCCTGGCCGGAGCCTCCAGCACGGACATCAGGCTCACCGCCGCCGTCACGGTCGGCGGCGAACCGTCCGGCCCGCGCCCCGTCCTGCACCGGGGTCTCGAAGCCGCCGACTACGACGAGCAGCTCGCCACCGAGATCGTCGACCGTGCGAAGACGGACGGCGACGCCGTCACCGCCACCGCGCCCGGCAACGAACTCCTCTACCGTCGCTGCGACTTCGCGGTCGGAATCCGCGTCGTCGCCGTGTCCGCGGCGGGGCAGGGTGCCGTGGAGATCACGGTCGACGGCCGCACCACGGACATCGACATCCCCGCCACCGACGGACCGTACGACTACCGAGCCCATGAGGCGCCGCTGACGGCCTCCGGTGTCCAGGACGTGCGCGTCACCCTGCGCGGCACCGTGCGCCTTGCCGGGCTCACCTTCACCGGAGCCGCCGAGTGACCTCGCCCGCCCGCCGAACCCCCGCCACTTCCCGCCCAGTTGCCCCCGGCAAGGAGTCCTCATGAAGTTCACCGACGGCTTCTGGCTCATGCGTGAGGGCGTCCGCGCCTGCTACGCGACCGAGATCCGCGATCTGCGCGTCACCGCAGACCGGTTCACCGCCTACGCGGCGGTCAAGCACGTCGCCCAGCGCGGCGACACGCTCAACACCCCGCTGATCACCGTCGACTGCTTCTCCCCGGCGGAAGGGATCATCGGCGTACGCACCACTCATCACGCAGGCAAGGTCAACCACGGGCCGGACTTCGAGTTCCCCGGACTCGACCCCGCGACCGCCGCCGCCCGCACCCGCCGGGACGGCGCCGTCACCGAACTGACGAGCGGCCCGCTGACCCTGCGCATGGACGGCGACGGACCGTGGGGCATGACCTTCCTCGACTCCGGGGGCCGCCGGCTCACCGCGGTCGACGCCAAGGGCACCGCCTTCGCCACCACTCCCGACGGCGCGCACCACATGATCGCCCAACTCGCCCTGGACGTCGGCGAGAACGTCTACGGGCTCGGCGAGCGTTTCACCCCGTACGTCAAGAACGGCCAGACCGTCGACATCTGGCAGGCGGACGGCGGCACCAGCAGCGAGCAGGCGTACAAGAACATCCCCTTCTACCTCTCCTCGCGCGGCTACGGCGTCTTCGTCAACCACCCCGGCAAGGTGTCGTTCGAGATCGGCTCGGAGTCGGTCGGCCAGGTGCAGTTCAGCGTCGAGGACCAGTCGCTGGAGTACTACGTCGTCGCCGGCCCGACCCCGAAGGAGATCCTTGCCCGTTACACCGCACTGACCGGCCGGCCCGCGCTGCCCCCGGCCTGGTCGTTCGGCCTCTGGCTGACCACTTCGTTCTGCACCTCGTACGACGAGGAGACCGTCACCTCGTTCGTCGACGGAATGGCCGAGCGCGACATTCCGCTGTCGGTCTTCCACTTCGACTGCTTCTGGATGCGCGAGTACCAGTGGTCGGACTTCCAGTGGGACCCGGATGTCTTCCCCGACCCGGAGGGCATGCTGGCCAGGCTCAAGGAACGAGGCCTGCGCATCAGCATGTGGATCAATCCGTACATCGCCCAGAAGTCGGCGCTGTTCGCGGAGGGCGCCCAGCACGGATATCTGGTGCGACGGCCGAACGGCGACGTCTGGCAGTGGGATCTGTGGCAGCCCGGCATGGCCCTCGTCGACTTCACCAATCCGGCCGCCCGGGAGTGGTACAACGCCAAACTGCGTGTCCTCCTCGACCAGGGCGTCGACTGCTTCAAGACGGACTTCGGCGAGCGGGTGCCGACGGACGTGGTCTGGCACGACGGTTCCGACCCCGAGCGGATGCACAACTACTACGCGCAGATCTACAACCGCACCGTCTTCGAACTCCTGGAGAAGGAGCGCGGGCACGGCGAAGCGGTGCTCTTCGCCCGCTCGGCGACGGCGGGCGGCCAGCAGTTCCCGGTCCACTGGGGCGGCGACTGCTTCGCCTCGTTCACCGCGATGGCCGAATCGCTCCGCGGAGGCCTCTCCCTGTCCCTGTCCGGGTTCGGCTTCTGGAGCCACGACATCGGCGGCTTCGAAGGCACCCCCGACCCGGCGGTCTTCAAACGCTGGCTCGCCTTCGGACTGCTCTCCTCGCACAGCCGCCTGCACGGCAATGTGTCGTACCGGGTGCCGTGGGCGTTCGGCGACGAGGCCGTGGACGTGGCCCGGAAGTTCACCCTCCTCAAGCACCGCCTCATGCCGTACCTGTACGGGGTCGCGGCCGAGGCCCACCGCACCGGTATCCCGGTGATGCGTCCGATGTTGCTGGAATTCCCCGGCGACCCCACGACCCGGATGCTGGACCGCCAGTACATGCTCGGCCCGGACCTGCTGGTGGCCCCGGTCTTCACGGAGGACGGTCAGGTCGAGTACTACGTCCCCGAAGGCACCTGGACCCACCTGCTGACCGGCGAGACGGTCACCGGGCCGGTCTGGCGCCACGAGACACACGGCTTCGACAGCCTGCCGATCCTGGTCCGCCCCGGTGCCGTGCTCCCGTGGGGTGCGGACGACCAGCGCCCGGACGGCGACTGGCTGGACGGACTGACGCTGCGCGTGTTCGGCCCGGCGTCGGCGACGACGGGTACGCCGGTCACGGTGCCGGACCTGGCAGGCGTCCCGGCGGCGACCTTTCACGTCACACGGGACGCGGACACGCTGCGGGTCACGGCCGACGGAACGGACCGGCCGTACCGCGTGATCGTGGAGGAGAGCGGGGCGACGGGGGAGGGGACGGTGAGGGTGACCGTGACGGGCTGACCCTTGGCAGAGGCCCGTCGGCAGCCCGGCGCACCGGGCTGCCGACGGGCCTTCGGCGAGCGCTGCACCGCCGGTGATCAGCCCAGGCCGTCGGCCATGATGTCGGCCCTCCGCGGCCGGCAGGACGCAGACGCCGGTCGCGTACAGCTCGCGATCTCGCAACTCGGTCGCCGTCCCCTGCGAAGGGCTCGTCACTGGGTGAACCGCGGCAGCCACTTGGCCTGATAGTCGGGGTGGCCGGCATCCTCCGCCGCCATCTGCCGGACGACGAATCCGAGCCCGACCGCGCGGCCCGAGGGGAAGTCGTGGTGAGGGCGGTCGACGTCCAGGGCGGCGACCTCCTCGTACTCGTCCAGGAGCACTCTGCTCGTCTCGATGCGGCGAAGTGTGCGCGCGGGATCCTGCAGGGCGATGTGGTCGTCGTAGCCATGCGTCCGCAGGCTGAACGCGATGGCGCTGGTCCGGTCGTGGACCTCGCCCGGCGTCTCGGCGGGGCACCGCCAACTCGCGCCGCCGGCCACTCGCGCGACTTGTTCCTCCTCGGCCAGGCGGGCCCGGACAAAGGCCACCATGTCGGAGTTGTCAGTCATCGGGTTCCGCATCCTCCACAGTCGGGTACGGCCCCGAACCGGCAAGATCACTCGCCGCTCCGGGGCCGCGCTGTTCGTTCAGCACGAGGATGCCGTACGGCGGAAGCCGAGGGCACATCGCGCCCGCGCGCGTTCCGTCATACGGACACGCTCTTTGCCGAGTTACCGCGCCCGCACGGTGGCCAGCACGTCCCGGTCGGGCTGCAGGGTCAGCGTCGGCACGGGGTTGACGTCACCCGGGTCCACGTCCAGGTCGAACCGGCGCGCGAGCACCGCCAGGATCAGCACCGCCTCGACCATCGCGAACCGCGTACCGAGGCAGACCCGGGGTCCGCCACCGAACGGGAACCAGGCGTACTCCGCGATGTCGTCGCCGTTGTCGGTGTCCCAGCGCTCCGGGCGGAACGCCTCAGGCTCCGGGAACCACCGCTCGTCGCGGTGCGTCGCCCACTGGCTGCTCCACACCCTCGTTCCCTTCGGCATGTCCACGCCGCCGATCCGCGCCCCGTCCTTCGCGACTCCGGTCACCAGCCAGATCGTCGGGTACAGCCGCAGCGTCTCCTTCACCACCGCCTGGGCGTACGTCAGCCGCGCGTAGTCGTCGAACTCCGGCTCCCGGTCGCCGAGGACACGGTCCAGCTCCTCGGTGAGCGCCGCGCGCGTCCGCGGATTGCGCGACAGCAGGTACCACGCCCACACCAGTGTGGAACTGGTCGTCTCGTGCCCGCCGATGTACAGGGTGACGGTCTCGTCGCGGATCTCCTGGTCCGTCAGGTGTGCGCCGGTCTCGTCCACCGCGGTCAGCAGCCGGCTCAGCAGGTCGGGGCGCTCGCCGTCGCCGTCGCGGTGCCGGGCCACGACGCGGCCCACCTCGGCGTCGATGACCGCGGCGGCCTTCTTGATCCGGGCTCGGCCGGGCGTCGGCACCCAGTCGGGGAGCAGGGCGCCGATGCCGCTGAACTCCTTGCCGATCTCCTGCTGGGCGACATCCATCGCCCGGCCCATCGCCTCGGCGTCCGCCGGGGTGTCCACCCCGAAGATGGTGCGGACCGCGATCTTCTGCGTCAGCGCGGCCATCTCCCGCTTGATGTCGATGCGTTCACCACCGGACCAGGTGTCCGCGAGCTCCACCGTGCTGCCCGCCATCGTCGCCGCGTACGACCGCACCTGCTTCGGCCGTACCGAGGGCTGGACCAGGGACCGCTTCCGCCGCCAGTCCGGACCACGCGCGACCACCACGCCGTTGCCCATCACGGTACGGAACGCGATGCCCAGCGCCGGCTGGTCGAAGGTGCGCTCCGTCTCGGTGAGCAGCTCGCCTATGCACTCCGGATCGGCTATGAACACACAGGGGTTGGGGCCGAAGCGCCATCGCACCATGTCCCCGTACCCGCGCAGCCGCTCGAAGAACTCCAGTGGATTCTTCCCGAACTGCGGCAGATTCCCGAGGAACGGCAGCCCCTTCGGGCCCGGTACGGGCACGTGGCCGCGCGATTCGGCATCGGCGGCCGGGCCGGTCTCCGTGGACATGAAAGATCTCCGCTCCCTGGTGGCGCACCGGTATCCGGTACGCGGCGACGTGGCTCGACTCCGGAGTTCCGCAGGGCCGATGGCCCCATCGGCCTTGTGGAGTACGTGAGTTGTCGAGGGTATCCGGGTCTCGTTACGGGAGTGTGGTCGGTCGGGACGGTGCCGCGGACCGGGATCCTGCCCGCTCTCCCGTCCGCGTGACGGGAGAGGGGTGATCCGTCAGCGGTCGCCGGTCCTCCCGATCCCGAATGATCCGGCCTGTTCAGCGGACGGCTCGGCCACGGGAAACGCCGCGGCGCCCCGCCCCACCGGTGTGGGGCGAAGGCGCCGCGCATGCGGGCCGGTTCGCGGCCGGGCAGGTCAGGCGCCCGGCGGGACCCGGGACGGGCGGCCGTTGCCGCGGGTGAGGGAGTAGCCGAACATGGCCGCGAGCGCGCCGAGTACGCCGCCGCCCACGGTCCAGATCCAGCGGTCCGTCCACCAGCCGGAGGCCCAGCCGTCGTCCGGCTCGGTGTTGAGCGGGACCCGGAGCGGGGTGTCGCCGTCGTCCGAGGCGTCGTCCGTCGTCTGCTGCGCCGCGTACGCGTAGGGCGCCAGCGGTTCGCTCAGCTTGCCGTCGACGTCATGGGCGCCGCCCTGGTCGGCCGCCGTCACCTCGACGGCGGTCTGCACCGGCTGCCCGAGGTCGGCCGACGGCAGGTCGACGACCGTCAGGCGCACGTAATAGTTGCCCGGCAGCGGGTCGTTCGCCCACGGCTCGGACCAGGCCCGGACGGTCCGCAGGACGCAGGAGAGTTCGACGGTCGACGCGTCGGCGGCCGCCTTCCTGGTCTGGTGGCCGTACATGCAGGCCTGCCGGCGCCGCAGCCCGTCGTACACATCGACCTGCCAGGTCGAGGCGCCGTGCCGGGTGGTGGCCTCGGGCAGGGTGACCGTCGCCTTGACGGTGGCGCGCTGTCCCGCGTCGGCCGGGAACACCCAGTACAGGTAGTCGCCCGTGGATGCCCCGGCGGTGGCGCGCTGGCTCGGCTGGATCGTCGTCGCGGTACGGAAGGTGGTGCCCGCCTCGGTGGGTCCCGTACCGCCGTCGGATGCGCTCGGGCTCGGGCTCGCCGACGGGTCGTCGGCCGCGGCCGAACCGGCCGACGTCAGCAGGGCCATCCCGGCCAGCAGGGCACCCGCGAGTACCCGTCGTGTACGCACCATCAGTTGGTCCTCCATACGGCGATGCGCCAGCGCGAGATCCAGCCGAAGAGCAGACCCGCGATCAGTCCGGTCAGGACGAGTACGCCCAGGAGCCACCAGCCGCGGCCGAGACCGAACGCGGCGGCATCGGCCGCGTCGTCCGGCGCGTCCACCACGTCGACGGTCAGCTCGACCGGCATGCCCGGTGAGGTCTTCACCGAGGCGGGGGCCGAGAAGGAGTTGCTGAGCTGCAGACAGACGGTCTCCGCGGCCGGCTTGTCCTCGCTGTCCGTGCCGTCCTGCTCCGGCTTGGGATAGCGCAGCCCGGACGAGATCGCGTCGGTGCGACCGGTGCCGGACTCCGAACCCCTGACGATCTCGCGGCCGTGCACGGTCACCGCGCGCAGCAGCACGCCGTAGTCGTTGTTGACGGCGCGGTCCGCGGACACGCTCACCGAGGCGCGCAGCTCCTGGCCGGGCAGCACGTCCACCCGGTACCAGCGGTGCTCGCCGATCTTCTCGCGGTCGGTGTAGAGGCCCGCCTTGAGCTGAGGTGCGGCGGAGCAGCTGTCCGCGCCCTTGGTGGCCACGGGGGTGACGACGGGCTCGGCCGCCCGGTCCACCAGCTGCTTGACGCGGCCGGAGAGTTCATCGGTGTGCTGTACGGCGGTGTAGGTGCCGCCGGTCGCCTCGGCGATGCAGGTCAGCTGCTCGCGGATCTTGGCGTTCGGCACCAGGCCCAGCGTGTCGATGACGAGGTGGATGCCGCGGGCGGCGATGTCGCGAGCGACCTCGCACGGGTCGAGCGGGCCGCAGGTGTCCTCGCCGTCGCTGATCAGCACGATCCGGCGGGTGGAGTCGCCGCCTTCGAGATCGTCGGCGGCGCCCAGCAGGGCGGGCCCGATCGGGGTCCAGCCGGTGGGGGCCAGCGTCGCGACCGCGGTCTTCGCCTCCACCCGGTCGAGCGGGCCGACCGGGTAGAGCTGCTTGGTGTCCTTGCAGCCGACCTTCCGGTCGTCGCCCGGGTAGTCGGCGCCGAGGGTCCGGATGCCGAGCTGCACCTGCTCCGGCACCGCGTCCAGGACCTCGTTGAATGCTTGCTTCGCCGCGCTCATCCGGGACTGGCCGTCGATGTCACGGGTCCGCATGGAACCGCTGACGTCGAGCACCAGCTCGACCTTGGGGGAGGCTTTGGTGGGGGTTTCATCGGCGGCGGCGGGGAGGGCCGTGCCGAGCCCGGCGGTCAGGGTGGCGAGCAGGATGCCCACCCCGGCCGTCAGCCTTCTTCTTATGATCATCGCCGGATACTAGTGAAGATCACATGCCACCCCCAAACCGGTCCGGGGGCTGCCGGGATGGCGTTGTCCCGGGCCGGCGGGGGCGAGTGACAATCAGTCAGCGGTCGTTGCAGGATGTGGTGACCGGGTGGCTATCGGTCCCCGCCGAGCAGTGGTCCTGCGGCCCGCTCCAGTACCGAGTTGACCCGGTTCCAGGTGTCCATGTCCCGTGCCATGGGCGGCAGTTCGGTTTCCGTCTCGGCTCCCTCGCCGGCGTTCCAGCCGGCGGCGATCGCGACGGGGTCCTCGCCGCCGGCCGCCGCCGCGGCGAGAGCGGCGGCCCCCAGGGCCACCAGTTCGCCGCTGCCGGGCACGATCACGGGCCGCCCCGACAGCCGTCGTACCGTCTCCACCCAGGCGCGCCCCTGCGCGCCGCCGCCGATCAGGCGCAGCGGGCGGGCAGCGACCTCGGGGTCGGCCGGATCGAGCCCACAGGCCCGCAGCAACTCGTCCAGGGCGCGCAGCACGGTGACGACCGCGCCTTCGTAGGCGGCGCCGAGCAGTTGCTGTGGGGTGGTGTCGTGCCGTAGTCCGGTGAGCAGACCGGAGGCGGTGGGCAGATCGGGGGTCCGCTCGCCGTCGAGATAGGGGAGGAGCACCGCCTCGCCGCCGGGCGCCGCGTCGTTGCGGTCCAGGCCGAGCAGGGCGGCGACCTTGTCCACGGCGAGCGTGCAGTTGAGCGTGCAGGCCAGCGGGAGGTACGTGCCGTCGGCGGCGGCGAATCCGGAGAGCGCCGCCGACGCGGGCCGGGTCCGGGAGGCGGCGAAGACCGTACCCGAGGTGCCGAGGCTGAGAACGGGGTGGTCCAGCAGCCCGGCGCCGCCGAGACCGAGGCCGACGGCGGCACTCATGTTGTCGCCCGTGCCCGCCGCCACGGCGATCCCGGCCGGCAGGCCGAGCGCCTGCGCAGCCTCATCGGTCAGCGAACCGGCGCGGGACGCACCCGTGTCGACCACCTCGGGCAGCAACGTGGCATCCAGGCCGAGCAGTTCGAGCAGCTCGGGGTCGTACGTGCCGGTGGCGGTGGAGTACCAGCAGGTGCCCGACGCGTCGCCGGGGTCGGTGACGGCCGCGCCCGTCAGCCGTTCGGTGAGGAAGTCGTGGGGGAGGCGGATCGCGGCGGTCGCGGCGGCGGTCTCCGGCTCGTTCTCACGCAGCCACTGCCACTTCGACGCGGTCATCGCGGCCACCGGGACCGACCCGGTGCGGGCGGTCCAGGCGTCCGCGCCGCCCAGTGCGGCGGTGAGGGCGGCGGCCTGCGGGGCGGAGCGGGTGTCGTTCCACAGCAGGGCCGGGCGCAGCGGGCGGCCCGCACGGTCGAGGACGACCAGGCCGTGCTGCTGACCGGCGACCGCGATGCCGGTGACGGCCGCGGCGGGCACGCCGGATTCCTTCAGGCCGGCGGCGACGGCGGTGCGCAGCGCCTGCCACCACACCTCGGGGTCGCTCTCGCGGGCCCCCCCCTCGCCCGTGACGATATGCGGGGCACGTCCGACGGCGAGCAGTCGGCCGGTTGCGGCGTCGATGAAGGCCGCCTTGGTGGACTGAGTGGAGCTGTCCACGCCGATGACGACGGTACGCGGCGGCATGGGGTTACCTCATTCTCGCGGTACAGGGGGCCACGGAGGGCCGGACGGCTGGTGCGATCTATTTGATCGTACGGAAAACAAATTACGCGATCGGGCCCGCCCGGAACAGGGGTCGTCCTTGATTCCCGGTGGTGGGGGGTTTACGTCTCCGCGGGGCACCGTGCATGATTAGTCATGACACTGAACAAATAGGGGTTCGGCGGCCTCCACCGGCCGCGGGCCCGACGGCACCGAAGGTGGTCAGACAATGACGGAACGCTTCAGGCCCACCCCGGGGGACAAGTTCACCTTCGGCCTGTGGACCGTGGGCTGGCAGGGGCGCGACCCGTTCGGCGACGCGACCCGCGCGGCGATCGACCCCGTCGAGACCGTGCAGCGCCTCGCCGAGCTGGGTGCGTACGGGGTGACCTTTCACGACGACGACCTGATCCCGTTCGGCTCGTCGGACACCGAGCGCGAGAGCATCGTGAAGCGGTTCCGGCAGACGCTGGACGCGGCCGGGCTCGTCGTGCCCATGGCGACGACGAACCTCTTCACCCACCCCGTCTTCAAGGACGGTGGATTCACCGCCAACGACCGGGACGTGCGCCGGTACGCCCTGCGCAAGACCCTCCGCAACATCGACCTCGCCGTCGAACTCGGCGCCACCACCTATGTGGCGTGGGGCGGCCGCGAGGGCGCCGAGTCGGGCGGCGCGAAGGACATCCGGGTCGCCCTCGACCGGATGAAGGAGGCCTTCGACCTGCTCGGTGACTACGTCGTCGAGCAGGGCTACGACCTGAAGTTCGCCATCGAGCCCAAGCCGAACGAGCCGCGCGGCGACATCCTGCTGCCGACCATCGGCCACGCCCTCGCCTTCATCGAGCGCCTGGAGCGCCCGGAACTCGTCGGCGTCAACCCGGAGACCGGCCACGAGCAGATGGCCGGGCTGAACTTCCCGCACGGCATCGCGCAGGCCATCTGGGCGGGCAAGCTCTTCCACATCGACCTCAATGGCCAGTCCGGCATCAAGTACGACCAGGACCTGCGCTTCGGCGCCGGTGACCTGCGCCAGGCGTTCTGGCTCGTCGACCTGCTGGAGACCGCCGGTTACGAGGGCCCGCGCCACTTCGACTTCAAGCCGCCGCGGACCGAGGACTACGACGGTGTCTGGGCGTCGGCCGCGGGCTGCATGCGCAACTACCTCATCCTCAAGGAGCGCGCCGCCGCCTTCCGCGCCGACCCGGCGGTCCAGGAGGCGCTGCGCGCGTCCCGGCTCGACGAGCTGGCCCGGCCGACGGCCGAGGACGGCTTGGCGGGGCTGCTGGCCGACCGCTCGGCGTTCGAGGACTTCGACGTGAACGCGGCGGCCGAGCGCGGCATGGCGTTCGAGGTGCTGGACCAGCTGGCGATGGACCACCTGCTCGGGGTCCGCTGACAGCACGGGCGGATGATCCGGGGCCGGGCGGGTCCGCCCCCGCCTCCGCATGCGAGTCCGGGCCGTACCTGTGTCAGGACAGGTACGGCCCGGCTCCGGTTTGAGTCCGGGTCGTATACCTGGGTCAGTCGGGTGCGGCGACTGCGGTTCGAGTCCGGGTCGTACCTGTGTCAGGCAGGTCCGGCCCGGCCTCCGTTTCAGCCCGCCACCCGCGCCGCGTACGCCACCGGGTCGGTCAGTACGTCCTGCATCACCAGCGCTGCCGCACCCCGTGCCGCGTCGCCCGCGACCGACGAGGCGCGCAGCCGGCCGCCGCGCGGGGACCACAGCCCGGACACCACCCGGCCCGTCAGCTCCTCGTCGACGGGCGGCGACAGCCACGGCATCAGGCCCCGGTATATCCCGCCGAGCACCACCGCGTCCGGGTCGAGCAGATTCACCGCCCCGGACAGCACCCGCCCCAGCATCCGGCCCGCCTCCACCACGGCGGCCACGGCCCGCTCGTCCCCGGCCCGGGTGCGCCGCTCCAGCTCGGCCACCCCGATGCCGCTGCCGGTCTCCTCGATCCCGGCCGCCCGCAGCAGCGCCGCCTGTCCCGCGTACTGCTCCAGACAGCCGCGCGAACCGCACCGGCACTCCGGCCCCTCCGCGTCCACCACCACATGCCCGATCTCACCGGCGAACCCGTGCGCGCCGCGCAGCAGTTCACCGTCGATGACCAGGGCGCCACCGACGCCGATCTCGCCCGTCAGATACAGAAAGCTGCGGATCTCGTCGAGCCCGCCGAACCAGAGCTCGGCCAGCGCCGCCAGATTGGCCTCGTTCTCCGAACTCACCGGCAGTTCCGGGCTGCCGGGGCGCAGCGCGGCGAGCGACGCGGCGAAGAGTTCCTCCGCCGGGACCTGATTCCAGCCCAGGTTGGGCGCCTGGCGCACCGCGCCGCCCGACACCAGTCCGGGCAGCGCCAGAGCCACGCCGACCGGGAAGAGCTCCTGTTCGGCCGCCGAATCCAGGGTGCGGGCCGCGATCCGGGCCGCCCGCGCCAGCACCTCGGCGGGCGGAGCGCCCCGGTTGTCGAGGTGTTCCGTCAGCCGGACCCGGCCGGTGCCCGCCAGGTCCACGACACAGACCGACACGTAGTCGATGTTGACCTCGACGCCGAGCCCGGCGGGGCCGGTGCGCGCCACCTTGAGTGCGGTGCCGGGGCGCCCGGCCTGCCCGCTGAACGTCTTGCCGGACTCGGTGAGGAACCCGCTGTCGAGCAGCTGCTCGACCAGCGAGGACACGGCGGCACGGGTCAGCCCCACGCGTGCGGCCACCCCGGCCCTGGTCGCCTCGCGCTCGCCCTCGTCACGGACGGCCCGCAGCACCAGGCTGAGGTTGCTCCGTCGCACGGTGTCCTTGTCGGCCTTGGGTCCCAGCGTCGTGAGGTTGCTCTTCATATCGCTGCTGAGCCTATGCGATTCCGCACGTCAGTACGGTCCGGAGCGGGCACCGGTTCCCCTCGCGGCATGCGGCGGAACCCGCCGTGTTCGAGGTGCGGGCCGCGATCCGCAGCACTGGCGACCGGGCGCGGTCGCCGACGGGCCGTCCGCCGCAGCGACGCATGCACGCTCGACTTCAGCCTCGTGGACGGAACGAAGCCCCGGTGTGTCCACAGCCGGTCGTCGTCCGACGGACCGCATCAACCAGGGCGTGGTGGCCGCGTACGCATGTACGGGACCACCACGCCCCGGACCGCCGGCTCATGCCGTGGCGCCGCGCTCCTTCAGCATGTCGGCCATCAGCCTGATCTCCGACTGCTGGCCCAGGACCATGCCCGCCGCCAGATTCCTGATCTCTTCCGTGCCCGCCGCGTCGGCCGCCGCCTGTGCCATCTCCGCGCCGGCCCGGTGGTGCTCGGTCATCAGCCGGAGGAACCGCACCTCGGCGTCCTTGCCCTTCGCCGCCCGCAGTGCGTCCAGCTCGGTGTCGGTCGCCATGCCCGGCATCAGCGAGCCGTCGCCCCTGGGGGCGACGGTGTGGCCCATCCACTCCATCGGGGGGCGGTCGGAGCTCTTGGCACGGCCCCACATCTCCAGCCAGCCGAGCATCATGCCGCGCTGATTGGCCTGGGTGTTGATGATGTCGTACGCGAGCCGCCGCACGTCCTCGTCGGACGTCCGGTCACGGACGATGAACGCCATCTCGACCGCCTGCTGATGGTGGATCGACATGTCGCGCGCGAACCCCACATCGACCGACGTCTCCGCGGGCACGGCCGACCGGGCCGCCCCCTGGGGGGTGGACGACGCCGACGGCCGTACGAGCATGAGTGCCACCAGCCCCAGCGCCAGCAGCAGTACCGCAGCACCCGCCAGCACCATCGGCCGCGGCGCGCGGACCGAGGACGTCACTTGGCGATCCCGCCGGTGCAGGCGGCGCCCGGCTCCGGTGTCTGCGGACCCTGGACGTACTTGGTGAAGAACTGCGCCACGCGTGCGTCGGTCGCGCTCTTCACCGTGACCTGCTTGCCCCAGGCACTGAGGATCAGCGGGGCGTCCTGGTCCTTCACGGGGCTCATGAGCGAGTACGGGGTCTTGGCGACGCGGTCCGCGAGCTTCTTGATGTCGGCGGGCTGCGCCTTGTCGTTGTACGTGACCCAGACCGCGCCGTGCTCCAGCGAGTGGACGGCGTTCTCGTTCGGGATCGCTTCGGTGTAGACGTCGGCGTCGCAGTTCATCCAGACCGGGTTGTGGTCGCCGCCGACCGGCGGGTTCATCGGGTAGTCGACCGGCTTCTCGACATGGTTCTGGGTGAGCTTGTCCCAGCTCCGCTCGCCCTGGACGGGGGAGGACTTGGCCTTCTCCTCGGCCTGGTCCTGCTTGTCGGCTGTGGACATCAGATAGCCGCCGCCCGCGACGAGTGCGGCGACGACGGCGACGGAGGCGGAGATGGTGATGATGCGGTTCCTGCGCTCGCGGGCCCGCTCCTTGCGGCGGGCCTCCTCGAGCTTGGCGCGGCGCGCGGCGGCAGGGGTGTTCTGCTTCTTGGCGGAAGCCATGGAGAGTCCTCGGGTTCGACACGATGTACGGAAAGAGGGCAGGGCGAGAGAAGGGGCCCTGCTTCTAGATCCGTTGAACCTGAAGACGGAGACGGTCGACGGCGCCCACGGCGTCGTTGGAGGGGCCGCGGATACCGGTGGCGCCGGCGAGCCGGCCGGCCGGAGCGGTGACCGCCGTGCCGGGGAGCGCGAGAGGTGCGGCCTGGGCGGGCAGCACGACGGGTGTCGCGTGCTCCGAGAGACCGTGGCAGGAGCTGCTGACGCCCCGGTCGTCCGGTGCGACGACCACGACGATCCGCGCGGTGGAGGCCGGGGGTCGAGTCGGGGCAGGAGTCGCGGCCGCGGTCGCGGTCCGGACCGTGGTGTGGTGTGCGGCCGCGCCCGCCTCGGCGAGCGAACAGCACGAGACCATGGCCAGCAGGATGAGCAGCCAGCCGAGAACGGCCGACGCGCGGGCGCCGGCCCGTCGTCGGTCGGTCCGTTCACTGAGTCTGGTCACCCCGACATCGTACGTGGTGTGTGAAGTTTCAACGAGTGTGGGGATGCTATTGATGTGACGGATGGGGCTTGCCCTGTCGGATCGGCGGGATAGTGTGCCCCGGTGACAACGCACTCGAACGTATCTGCGGGCTGGTATCCGGATCCGCACGGCGCGCCCCAGCTGCTGCGCTACTGGGACGGTTCCCAGTGGACCGAGCACACGAACCCGGCAGGCGGACAGCAGCCCCAGGCTTCCGCTCAGCCCCAGGCGCCCGCGCAGGCTCCCGCTCAGGTCCAGATGCCCCACCAGCAGGCGGCCTCCCAGCACCAGCAGGCCGTCCCTCAGCAGCAGGGCATGGCTCCCGGCGGTGCCACGCTCTTCAATCAGCAGGTCCTGGTCGTGAACCAGAAGGCCAAGCTGATCGAGGTGACGAACGAGTACCGCGTCTTCGATCAGCAGGGCAACACGATCGGCTCGGTCGTCCAGGTCGGCCAGAGCGCGCTGCGCAAGGTGCTGCGGTTCGTCTCCAGCATCGATCAGTATCTGACCCACAAGCTGGAGATCCGTGACGCGTACGGACAGCCGCAGCTGCTGCTGACCCGGCCGGCGAAGTTCATCAAGTCCCGGGTCATCGTGCAGCGCCCGGACGGGCAGCCGGTCGGCGAGATCGTGCAGCAGAATGCCATAGGCAAGATCAACTTCGCCATCATGGTGGACGGTCAGCAGATCGGTGCCATCAAGGCGGAGAACTGGCGCGCCTGGAACTTCGCGATCGTCGACCACAACGACGCCGAGATCGCCCGGATCACCAAGACCTGGGAAGGCCTCGCGAAGACGATGTTCACGACGGCGGACAACTACGTGCTGCAGATCCACTATCAGCTGCCCGAACCGCTGCTCAGCCTCGTCGTGGCGACGGCCCTGACCGTGGACACGGCCCTGAAGCAGGACGCCCGCGGCCTCGGCTGACGGGATCCTGTCGTACACAGCAGCCTGCGCCCCCGTACGTTCACGTACGGGGGCGCAGGCGTGTACGCATGCCGTCGCACGGCCCTGCCCCACGTCGGATGACCCGGTGGGAGGGTGACGGTCAGGCCATGATGCCGCCCCATCTGCCGCCCGGATGTCTCTCGGGCGCCGCGCAGCCCGAACTCTGCCGGTCGCGGACGATCCGCTCCTGGGGCCGTGGCAGTGCACCGACGTCCCCGCCGTCCTCGTGGCCTTCTCCGGCCCGGCGATCCGGCGGCGGAACCTGAGGCGCGGGCAGACTCCGGGGAGGAGGCCCGCGACGGGACCGAGCAGTGGCAGGACACCTGGCCCGCCGAGACCGCTGTCCGTGAGCGGGTCACCGCCCGCGACGGCCGGCTGGTCCGAGGCGGTCAGTTCGTAGGAGAGGCGTCCGGCCCGTCGGTCTCCTGTATCTCCTCCAGGACCCTGCGGGCCACCGCGAACGCCGAATTCGCGGCAGGCACACCGCAGTAGACCCCGGTCTGCAGCAGTGCCGCGCCGATCTCCTCCGGTGTCAGACCGTTGCGCAGTGCCGCCCGGACATGCATCGCCAGTTCGTCGTGGTGCCCGTGCGCGACGAGCGCCGTGAGCGTGATCAGGCTGCGCTCGCGGCGGGACAGGGTGGGGTCGGTCCAGATCTCGCCCCAGGCGTACCGCGTGATGAAATCCTGGAACCGGGCGGTGAATCCGGTCGTGCCGGCCTGGGCCCGGTCCACATGCGCATCGCCGAGCACCTCTCGCCGCACCGCCATGCCGCTGTGGCCGCTCCGGTTCGCACCGAAGTGGCCGCGCAGCGCCACCCGTACCGCCTCGGGGTTCTCGGCGGGCGCCAGGTGCGAGGTCGCAGCGAGCTCGGTGAGCGTGGCGTCGGGGATCGCGTCGGCGAGCTCCCGGGCGTGTGCGGGGGGTGTCGCCGGGTCCTCGCGTCCTGCGATCACCAGCGTCGCCGCCCGGATTTCCGAGAGCCGGAGCCGCAGATCGTACGCGGCGAGCGCGTCGCAACAGGCGGCGTACGACGAAGGATCGGTGGCCCGGAGATCGTCGAGCAGTTCCGGGGCGGTGAAGCCGGGTGTGAACCAGCGCGCCGCGGCCCCGGCCGCGACCGGGGCGAGTCCGTCCCGCCGGACCAGCGCCGCCCGCTCCTGCCACGGCCCGGGCTCGCCGAAGTGCGCGGAGGAGCAGACGACGGCGAGCCGGTCGATGCGCTCCGGGTGGTGCACGGCGAGCCAGAGGCCGACCGCGCCGCCCAGCGAGACCCCCGCGTACGAGAACCGGTCCAGGGACAGCGAGTCGGCCAACTCCATCACCAGCGCGGCAAGATCGGCGACCGTCGCACCCGGCCCGATCAGGTCCGCGGCCGATCCGCCGTGCCCGGGCAGATCCCACCGTACGACCCGGTGGGCGGTGGAGAGGTCGGGCGCGACGGCGTCCCAGAGCCCGGTCGACGTACCCAGCGAGGGTCCGAGCAGCAGCGGGGGAGCGGCGGTCGGACCCTCCGTGCGGTGGTGCAGAAGGCGGTCGGGCGCGGATGTCATCGGCGGTCCAATGCACGGTCGGTGAGGGGGCCCGCGGATCCGGTGTACCGGGCGGGGTCGGTCAGTTCGGCCAGGTCGAGACCGGCGAGCTCCGGCTCCTCGTCCAGGACGTCGAAGAGCACATCGGAGAGGTCGGTCGTCTCGGACCGGGCCCGGTCCGCGGCGCCCGCCAGGACGTCCCTGGCGCGGGCCCGGCCGATGCGTTCGGCAAAGGCGGCGGCCAGCCGCTCCGAGACGATCAGACCGTCGGTGAGGTGGAGGTTCTCCAGCATGGCGTACGGGACGATCCGCAGTCCCGCCGAGAGTTCGGCGCCGTCCCGCGCGGCGCCGCCGACGAGGCGCAGAAGATCGCGCAGCGGCTCCCACTCGGCGTGCCACGCCCCGGCGGGCCGCTCGTCCTCGGCGGCCAGCGAGCCGTACAGCGTGGCCGCCAGGCCGGGCGCCCGGCGGGCGGCGGCCGCGATCAGCGTGGCACGCACGGGATTCGCCTTGTGCGGCATGGCGGACGAACCCCCGAGCCGGCCCTCCTCGACCTCGCCGATCTCGGTACGGGACAGCGTGAGCACATCGGCCGCTGTCTTGCCGAGCGCGCCCGCGGTGAAGGCGAGCGCCCCGGCGAGATCGGCGACCGGGGTGCGCAGGGTGTGCCAGGGCAACACCGGTTCCACCAGTCCGAGTTCGCGTGCGTACGCGGCGACGAGGGCGAGCCCGTCCACGTTCTTCTCCTCGAAGGAGAAGGCGGAGAAGGCGGCCAGGGTTCCCGCCGCACCCCCGAGTTGGGCGGGGAGGGAATCCCGTACGGAAGCCAGACGGTCCCGTGCGTCGAGGATCAGTGCACGCCACCCGGCGACCTTGAGCCCGAATGTGGTCGGCACGGCGTGTTGCGTGAGCGTACGGCCCGCCATCGGTGTGTTGCGGTGCGCGGCGGCGTGCCGCGCCAGCTCGTCCGCCATCCGCACCAGATCGTCGAGCACCCCGGCCAGTGTGCGTGAGGCGACGAGCATCGCCGCAGTGTCCAGGATGTCCTGGCTGGTCGCACCCCGGTGCACATACGGCCGCACCTCCTCGGGCACCGCCGCCGCGAGGTCGGTGACCAGGGGGATGACCGGGTTGCCGCCGGAGCGTGCCCGGAGCGCCAGATCCCTCACGTCGAAGCGGTCGGCGTCCGCCGCCTGCGTGACCGCCCGCCCGGCTTCCGCCGGGGCGAGCCCGCATGCGGACTGGGCGCGGGTCAGCGCCGCCTCGGCGTCGAGCATCGCCTGCAGGACGGCGCGATCGTCGGTGCTGGCCTCGGCGGGGGAGCCGGCCCGCCCGGGGGCGAGCAGACCGGCATCGCTCTCGTACGTCACGTGAACTCCAGGAAGACCGTTTCGCCGGCACCCTGCAGATGGATGTCGAACCGGTGGGTGCGCCGGTCGGTGGGCGTCGCGATCAGTGTGGCCCGGCGTTCCGCGTCCAGCGACTCCAGCAGCGGGTCACCGGCGGGCACGGTGCCGTCCGCAGCCCGCAGATAGATCCGGGTGTACAGGTGGTGGAGCAGTCCGCGGGCGAAGACGGCGACCGAGAGATACGGGACACCGCCCGGCGGCAGGGTCCGTACCGCCCACCGGCCGTCGGCGTCGGTCGGGACGCGGCCGAAGCCGGTGAATCCGACGCCGTCGCGGCCGATGACCCGGCCGGTGACCGGGTCGTGCCGCAGCGAGCCGGGGCGGCCGGTCCGCGAGCCGTCCGGGGCAGGCTGCCAGATCTCGATCAGCGCGTCGGGGACGGGGGCACCGCTGCCGTCGAGCACCAGCCCGTGCACGGTGATCGTGTCCGGATGGCCGGCCGGCGCGATGTCGCCGCCACCGGCGAACGGCAGCGCGTACCCGTAGAACGGGCCGACGGTCTGGGACGGGGTCGGGGCGTGGGTCATCAGTGGTGGCCTTCCTCGATCCAGGTGGCGGACGGTCCGTCGAGAACGATGTCCCAGCGGAAACCGAGCGACCACTCGGCGACCGAACGGTCGTGGTCGTACGTCGCGACGAGCCGCTCCTGGGCGGCCGGGTCGGTGACGGACTGGAGAATCGGGTCGTACGGCAGGATCGGGTCGCCCGGGAAGTACATCTGGGTGACCAGACGCTGGGTGAACGCCGTCCCGAAGAGCGAGAAGTGGATGTGCGCGGGGCGCCAGGCGTTGTCGTGGTTGCGCCACGGGTAGGCGCCGGGCTTGACGGTGGTGAAGCTGTAGCCGCCGTCGTCGTCGGTCAGACAGCGGCCGAACCCGGTGAAGTTGGGGTCCAGGGGCGCCGGGTGCTGGTCGAGCTGGTGCGCGTACCGCCCCGAGGCGTTGGCCTGCCACACCTCGACCAGTTGCCCGCGGACCGGGCGGTCCTCCCGGTCCAGGATCCGGCCGGAGACGGTGATGCGTTCACCGAGCGGCTCGCCCTGGTGCTGCCGGGTGAGATCGCGGTCGAACGCGGTGACGTCCGTAACGCCGAAAGCCGGTCCGGACAGCTCGACGGCCTCGGGATCGGCCAGCGGGATGAGTGACCGGTGCGGGTGGCGGTAGTGGCTGCTGCGATACGGAGGGTAGTCGCGCGGCGGATGGTGCGCACCGGCGGGCGCGCCGGCGTGGACCTTGGCGACCTCGGCGTCGATGTCTTGCTGACTCAGCCCGTCGGGCAGGGGATAGGTGGTCATGTCACGGTTTGTCATGTCGCGGCTCCGGAGACGGGTGGATTCCGAGGGGAACGAGGCGCGTCGGACGCCCGGGTCATGCGGCCTCGGGGGCGCGCAGCGAGGTGAGCCCCTGGGGTGCGGGCGGCGCGGTGGCGCCCGGACCTGCTGCGCCGTGACACCGGGGTGCAACTCGGTGAGGACCAGCTCATCACCCTCTCCTCCGACACATTGCTCAGTGCACTGAGTATTTGTTGACGCGCCAGAAGCTATCCATGCCGGAGCAGTGAGGTCAAGGCCCTCAGTACACTGAGATCCTGGAGAGGGAAGAAGCAGCAGAGAGGGCGATGTCTGTGTCCGCGGTTGACTTGAGCAGGCACCCCGGGCATCTGGCCCGCCGCCTCCAGCAGGCGCACTACCTGCTGTGGAACACGATGGTCTCGGAGGAGACGACCTCCCCGCAGTTCGCCGTGCTGAATGCCCTGATCGCCGAGCCCGGCCTCGATCAGCGCACGGTGGGGGAGCGGGTCGGACTCGACCGCTCCACCATCGCCGAGGTCATCAGCAGACTTTCGCGGCGCGGACTGCTGGACAAGGTCCGCGACCCGCAGGACGGCCGCCGCTCCCTGCTGCAGCTCACCGAGGACGGGGTGCGTACCCACCGGAGGATCTCCCTGCGGGCGGCCAGGATGAACCAGGTCTTCCTCGGTCCGCTCTCGGCCGAGGAACAGGCTGTCTTCTTCGATCTGCTGCGCCGGGTCTCGGACGCGGCCGAGGGGCTCCGTCATCCTGAGGAGCCCCTCGGCGCCGGAACGTCCGGCCTCTGACGTCTTCGGGGATGCCTGGGGGGTAGCCCTGAGTTCCTCTTAGTCCCCGTCGCCTGCACGGTGGATCCCGAACGCCGCTCCGTGCGGGTCGCGGACCACCGCGATCTGCCGGCCGCCCGGGAGGGTCCTCGGTGGCATCATCAGTTCACCGCCCGCGCCCAGCGCGGTGGCCGTGGTCGCGTCGACGTCCGTCACCGCGAAATAGGGCAGCCAGTTCGGCGGCGCCTCGGGCGGGAGTGTGTCTTCGCTCGCCAGCAGGCCGCCGAAGTCGGCGCCGTCGACACCTCACTGGGGGTAGGACTTCGACGCGGTGACCGTCCAGCCGAGGACGGCCGGGTAGAAGGCGAGTGCGGGATCGGCCTCGCGGGTGACGAGTTCGACCCAGCCGAGCGAGCCCGGAACGTTCAGCAGCTCGACGCCCGCGAAGGCCCGGCCCTGCCACAGCGAGAACACCGCGCCGGACGGGTCCGCGACGACCGCGAATCTCCCCTGGTCGAAGACGTCCATCGGGCCGACCAGTAGTGAGCCGCCCGCCGATGTCACCTTCTCCACCGTGGCGTCCGTGTCCTCGGTGGCGAACGAAACCGTCCAGGCGGGTGGCCGGCCCGGCTGGTAGACCGGGCTGAGGGCGGCGACGCGCGCAGCACCGAGGTGCGCCATCGTGTAGCCGCCGGCCTCCTCGCGCGGATCGGTCTCGGACCGCCAGCCGAAGAGTGCCGTGTAGAACGATGTGGCCGCCGGGATGTCCGGGGTGCTCAGCTCGATCCAGCAGGGGCCGCCGGGCACCGGTTCGGAGAGCTTCATTCCGTTCCCTCTGTTTCTCTTCCGGGGGCGCGCGCGTGTGTGTGTGGGTCTTCCCGCAACCTACGACCGGCCGTGGAGCCGGGCCATCCGGGCGACGGCCGTGGTCGGGGAGAAGTGTTTTACAGGTGTAATACCTGTTAAGATGTTTGGGTGAGTGATACGACCATGCGAACCCGGCAGCCCTCCGTCCGTAGACTTCCGCTGGCCCCCGCCCTGCGCCTGGCCCGCCCCTCGGACATGTGGTTCAAGCCGGCGCTGAGCGTGGTGGTCGCTTCCGCCGTGCCGAACCTGGCGCTCTTCGCCTTCGACCGGCTCGACCTCGTCATGTACACGATGGCCGGTTCGCTCTGTGCGCTGTACGGCCACAGCCTCCCGTACGCCCGCCGCGCCCGCACCGTCGCCGCAGTCGTCCTCGGCATGCTCGTCGGCTTTGCGATCTCCCTGGTCACGGCCTCGCTCACCGACTCGACGGCCGTACTGATCGCCGTCGGCGCACTCCTCGCGGCCGGGCAGAAGGCGCTCTGCGACGCCGCCCGCATCGGGCCTCCCGGGCATGTGATCTTCACGTTCGTCACCTCGGCCGCCCTCTTCGCCCCGCAGCACCTGGGTCAGGTGCCCGGGCACCTCGCGCTCACCGTGGCGGCGGGCGCGGTCGCCTGGCTGGTCACCGTCGGTCCCGCCCTGATCCGCCGGGAGGGACCCGAGCGCCGCGCCACGGCCCGCGCGCTGGACGCCGCCGCCGCATACGCCACCGACCCGGGACACCGCACCCGGCACGCCGCGGCAGCCGCCGTGCACGCCGGCTGGCAGACGCTGCTCGCCGCCGGGCGCCCCACCCCCGTACGCCGGGCGCTGGAACGGCTCCTCGTGCACGCCGAAGCCGCCCTTGCCGATGCTGCCCTCGGGTCCCGCACCGCCGACCCCGACCGGCTGCGTGCCTGGGCGGAGCAGACCCGGGCCCGCGGTCCCGTCCCCGCTCCGCTGTCCGCCCCCGGCACCGCCGAGGAGCTCTTCGGGATCGACGCCGAGCGGGCCGCACGGCGGACCGGAAGCCGCCGCGACGCCCGCCGGGCACTGCTGCGCGCGCTCGCCCCCGGCTCCCCGCTGCTGCCCATCGCCGCCCGTACCCTCATCGGCTGTGCCCTCGCCGGATACGTCTCCATGGCCTTCGGCGTCGGCCGCCCCTACTGGGCGATCGTCACCGCCGCCTCCCTCTACCAGGTCAACGTCACGCTCTCCTGGAACCGAGCCCTGCAGCGCACCCTCGGCAACCTCCTCGGCGTGCTCGTCTTCGCCGCCGTCCTCCCCGTCACCCGGACGGGGCCGCTTGCGCTCATCGGCTGCTGCCTCTTCTTCAACTTCGCCGCCGAGGCACTGATCACCCGCAACTACTGGCTCGGCTCCATTGCCGTGACCCCGATGGCCCTTCTCGTCATCGAGTTCGGCGGCACCCACCCCGCCGGTGAACTCATCGGCGACCGGGTCCTGGACACCGTCATCGGCGCCGCCGTCGGACTGCTCGCCGCCATGGCCGTCACCAACCGCCGGGCCGGCGGGCGCCTGGAGCGGGCCCTTGCCGCCACCGACAGGGCCCGCGCCGACGCCGCAAAGACCCTGGCCGCCCCGGCACCCGCACCCGCCGCGCTCGACGCCGCTCGCCGCAGGCTGACGGGATCGCTCGTCGAGCTGCGCGAGGCGGGCGACACCGCGGCGGGCGAATGGTGGCAGCGCGCCCTGCCCGAGGAGCGGGTCCTCGCGGCGGAGCAGGCCGGACACCGTACGCTCGCGGCGACAGCAACACGGCAGGGGCTGATCGTCCCCGCCCAGGAGAACGGAGCGGTGTGACCGACGACATCGTCGCCTCGGTGGTACGGCAGTGGCAGGCCGTCAACCCGGAGCTGGACACCGGACCGATGGAACTCATCGGGCGCATCAACCGCTGCGCCGCCCTGCTCCAGCAGGCGGAGGACGCCCCGCTGCGCTCCGCCGGGCTGAGCCGCGCCGAGTTCGACCTGCTCGGCGCGGTGCGCCGTACCAACCGTGAACTCACCCCCGGTGAACTGGCCAGGGAAACGTTCTCCTCCGGCGCCGCCGTCACCAAACGCCTCCGGGGCCTCCAGGAGCGCGGCCTGGTCGACCGCCGCAGTGACGCCCGGGACCGCCGCGTCGCGCACGTCCGTCTCACCGACGAGGGGCGCGCCCTGGTCGACGAGCTGCTGCCCCGGCAACTGGCGTACGAACGCACGGTGCTGTCCGGTCTCGACGAACGGACCCGGGGCGAACTCAGCTCCCAGCTCAGTGAGTTGCTGGTCCAACTGGAGGGACGCCTCGGCGGGGCCCGGCGCTGAACCATGCACCGGGCCCCGCTCCGCGCGGGTGGGCGGCGGCCACCGGTGGTCAGGGGCGGCGCGGGGGCCGGTCGGCACGGGTTCCGCCGGGCGGCCGGTTGACGGTCCTGCCGGCGGTACATCCCGTGGTGGGCGCCCGAAGACATGACCGGGGGGTGACGGCTCGGACCGCCGTGTAGTCGCCGTCCACGACGAGTTCGGTGCCGGTCACGAAGTCGGCCTCTTCGGAGGCGAGGTGGAGCGCGCCGTGCGCGATGTCCTGCGGGGAACCGCGGTGTCCCATCGGCGTGGAGTCCAGCATCCGTCGGGCGTGGGCGGCGGCCTCCGGGGACGGGTCGGCGCGCTCTTTCTGCGGCGCTATCACTGATCGTCACTCCTTGCGCACGGTCCGAGGCGGTGCGTGCAAAAACTCGTGAGTGTATTACCGCGGGAACGCTCGCGCAGGGGGGTTGGGTGAATGTGCCGAAGCACTGTTTCGATCTGACTAAGCTCACGCGCAGTGAAGTCGAGTTGATATGAATTCGAGCGCTTGTTGCCTCATGCCCTACAAGTGCGTATACCTCCCGAATCAACCGCCAGAGGTCTTAGATGGCTCGTGTTGAATCACCGCCGATCCAGCGAGAAATTTCCCTTGCCCGAGCCGCGTTGCTCCCCGTTCTCCTGACGGCCGGCGCGACCGCTGCCGCCGCGGCGCTGGTTTCCGGGGCCGCCCGGGGCGCAGTCGTCTGGTGCGGCGCGGTCACCACCGTCGTGGTCGCCGTGCTCACCGTCGCGCTGGCCCGTCGTGCCCGCGCGATGCGCAGACAGCGCGCGGAGTACGAGCACCGCCTGGCCGTCCTGGAACACCGCCTCGCCACCCATGACGAAGAGGCCATCCGGATCAACAAGGAGCTCCTGCCCGCCGCGATCCACCGGCTCCGCGTGGGCAACTCGCCCGACGAGGTACTGCGCGACATCGTCGACGCCGACGAGGTCTACCGCGACCTTCCCGACGCCCAACGCGCCCTCGTCCACACGGTGCTGAAGATCATCGACAACGAAGAGGCGATGCGCGACTCCGCGCAGCGCGCCTTCGTCAACGTCGCCCGGCGCGTCCAGGCGATCGTCCACCGGCAGGCCAGCGAGCTGCGGGAGATGGAGGAGCACCACGGGCGAAACCCCGATGTCTTCGACGACCTGCTCCGCATCGACCACGGAACCGCGCTGATCGGTCGGCTCGCCGACTCCATCGCGGTACTCGGCGGCGCCCGTCCCAGCCGTCAATGGCCCAAGCCCGTACCGCTGTTCAGTGTGTTGCGCGGTGCCATGTCCCGGATCCTCGAATACCCGCGCGTCGACCTGCACTCGATCGCCCAGGTCGCCGTCATCGGCACCGCCGTCGAACCGCTCATCCACGCCTGCGCCGAACTCCTCGACAACGCCACCCGCTACTCGCCGCCGCAGACCCGCGTGCACGTCACCGCGGTCGAGGTCCAGACCGGCATCGCCATCGAGATCGAGGACGGCGGCGTCAGCCTCAGCGAGGAGGCCCGTGCGCGGGCCGAGAACATGCTCGCCCGGGCCCAGGCCGGGTCCAACATGAACGACCTCGGCGAGTCCCCCCGGCTCGGCATGGCCGTCGTCGGCCGGCTCTCCCGGATGTACGACCTCCAGGTCTCGCTGCGGCAGTCCGCGTACGGCGGCGTCCGCGCCGTACTCGTCGTGCCCCGCGCCATGATCACCACCGGTCCCGCCCCGGGTATCGCCCACGGCATCGGCGCCACGTCGAGGCCCACCAGCGACATCGACGTGGCGGGCATGAAGCACGTCGTCCCGCCGCGCAGCAAGCGCCGTGAGCCTCTCCCGGTGGAAGCCCGCCCGGCCACCGGACCGGTCGCCTCCGACTCCCGGCCGGTGGCCGTGTCGGCGGCCATGGGCGACGACGCCCCCGTGGTGACCGAGTGGACCGCGGGCGGACTCCCGCAGCGCCGCAGCCGCGGCCGCGTACCGCTGGGCTCGCACAACCTCCCCGCGCAGCCCTCCGCTGTGCCCTCGGGACAGCGCAACGGTCACGCCAACGGGAGCGACAACGGCAAGGAGCAACCCCCCGGGCTCTGGCTCGAGGCCTTCACCAACGCCGTCAACGGCGTGCCGCAGGAGCCGAAGGCCGGCGAAGACACCGATGACGCGTGGGACAAGGGAGACCTGAAGTGATCCAGCAGCGCGGGAATATGGACTGGATGCTCAAGGAACTGGCCGACGACGTCCCGGACATCCATCAGATCGTCGTGCTCTCCGCGGACGGCCTGCGCATCGCCCGGCACGGTGGCGACCCCGATGTCGCCGACCGCCTGGCCGCCGCCTGTGCCGGGCTGCAGAGTCTGGCGGCCGCCGTCGCCTCCGAAATCCCTTACAGCGACGGTCTGATGCGGCTCGTCGTCATCGAAGTCACCGGCGGATTCTTTTACTTGATGGCCGCGGGGACCGGTGCGTACCTTGCCGTCCTTGCCGGAGAGACGGTGGACGCGGGACTCGTCGGAGCACGGATGCGCGACATGGTCGTCCGGATCGGTGCCCATCTCACGAGCCCGCCGCGCCATGACGGGCAGGCCGGATGAGCTCTCCCCGACGAGAGCGCCGGGAGGCTGATCCGGTGCTGAGCGACCCGGAGCGGCTGTACGTCATCACCGGCGATCCCGACGGTGGCGAGCGAGCGGCGCTCGACCTGGTCACGATGGTCGTTGCGAAGGAGCAGCCGACGCCGACGGTCCAGCCCGAGCAGGCCGTGATCCTACGGCTCTGCCAGGCACCGTTATCCGTCGCCGAGATCTCGGCCTACCTCAGCCTGCCGTTCAGCGTGGTGACCTCGCTCCTCACCGAACTCCTCGCGAGCGAACTGATCGAATCACGCGCGCCCATCGCCCGCGCCACTCTCCCGGACAGATCCCTTCTCGAAGCGGTGATGCATGGACTTCAGAAACTCTGACACGATCACCGGCCCCAGGATCGAGGACATCCTTCCGACCACGGCCACGGCCGCTGTGAAGGTGGTCATCGTCGGCGGGTTCGGGGTCGGCAAGACGACCATGGTCGGTTCCGTCAGCGAGATCCGGCCCCTGACCACCGAAGAGACCATGACCCAGGCCGGGGTCGGCGTGGACGACAACTTCGGGGTGGAGAGCAAGACCGCCACCACGGTCGCCATGGACTTCGGCCGCATCAGCATCAGCGAGGAACTGATCCTCTACCTCTTCGGCACCCCGGGCCAGGAACGCTTCTGGTTCCTGTGGAACGGTCTCTTCGAGGGCGCCCTCGGCGCCGTCGTCCTCATCGACACCCGGCGTCTCGAGGTCAGCTTCGACGTGATCGGACGCCTGGAAGAACGCGGTGTGCCGTTCGTCGTCGCCATCAACACCTTCCCGGACGCCCCGAAGCACCCCGTCGAGGCGTTGCGCAGCGCACTGGACCTGCCGGACGAGGTGCCGATGATCGACTGCGACGCCAGACTGCGCGGCTCCAGCCGCGATGTGCTGATGACCCTGATGCGCTATCTGCACAGCCTGGCCGTCCCGCTCGCCTGACCACCCCTGCTCGCACGCCGTCTGATCATTCGCACTGATCCTTGGAAGCCTGATCCCTGGAGCGATCGTGACAACCCCTTTCCATCACCAGCCCGGAGCGGCCATGGGGCCGGTTCCGCCCCCCGAATGCCCGGCCCACGGGCTGGGCGTCGGACCCGGCGGGCTGCGCCGGTTCTACGGCCCCGAGGCCGAGCGGGACCCGGCAGGGCTGTACGACAAGCTGCGCGCCGAACACGGCACGGTGGCGCCGATCCTGCTGCACGGAGACGTACCCGCCTGGCTGGTGCTCGGGCACAGCGAGAACCTGCACATGACCCGCACCCCCTCGCAGTTCTCCCGCGACTCCCGGCGCTGGCGGGCCCTGCAGGACGGCAGCGTCGCCCCCGACCACCCGCTGGCCCCGATCTTCACCTGGCAGCCGGTGTGCGTCTTCGCCGACGGCGCCACCCACGAGCGGCAGCGAGGCGCGGTCACCGACAGCATGGCGCGCATCGACCACCGCGGCGTCCGCCGCCACATCAACCGCTACAGCAACCGGCTCGTCAACGAGTTCTGCCGGGACGGCCGTGTCGACCTGGTCGGTCAGTTCGCCGAGCGGCTGCCGATGATGGTGATGTGCGAGATTCTCGGCATGCCCGAGGAGTGCAACGACCGGATGGTGCAGGCCGCCCGCGACATGACCCGGGGCACGGCGACCGCCGTCGCGAGCAACGCGTACGTGGTCGCCGCACTGGACCGGCTCGTCCGACGCCGCCGGACCGAACCCGCCGCCGACTTCGCCACCTGGCTCGTCGAGCATCCCGCGGGCATGACCGACACCGAGGTCACCGAGCATCTGCGGCTGATCCTCATCGCCGCGTACGAGGCGACCGCCAACCTGATCGCCAACGTGCTGCGGATGGTCCTCACCGACCCACGGTTCCGGGCCAGGCTCAGCGGCGGCCACATGACGGTGCCGGAGGCGGTCGAACAGACCCTGTGGGACGAGCCGCCGTTCACCGCGGTCTTCGGCCGCTGGGCGGTCGGCGACACGGAGCTGGGCGGGCAGCGGATCAGGGAGGGCGACGCGCTGATCGTCGGCATCGCACCGGCCAATACGGACCCGGTGGTTCGTCCCGATTCGGCCGCCGACATGGAGGGCAACCGCGCGCACCTGGCGTTCAGCGGCGGACCGCACGAGTGCCCCGGGCAGGACATCGGACGGGCGATCGCGGATGCCGGCGTCGACGCCCTGCTGATGCGCCTTCCCGACCTCGAACTCGCTGTCGAGGAAAGCGAATTGAACTGGATCGGGAACATCATGTCCCGGCATCTGCTGGAGTTGCCGGCCGGCTTCGCGGCACGCTCGCCGCAGGACGACGACGAGCCGCCGTCAATGGCACGGCGCACACCGCCGCGCGAGGACTGGGAGGTGCAGTCGCCGGCCCCGCACACGACTCCCGCGCCCGATCCGGCGGGGGTGGCCGCGCAGGCCGGGCAGAGCCCTGCAGGCGGGGTGTGGACCGACGCACCGCCCCATGGTGCGTCCGCCGACCGGATCCCGCAGCAGCGCAGGCCCGCCGCACCGGCGCGGCTGTGGCATGCGGTGACACGGTGGTGGAGCGGCTCCTGACCGGGCCGTCCGCGGGGCGACATGCGTACGGGCCGGTGGAGCGGGGCCCCTGGCGCCGGGCCACCGGCCTGCGTGGTGCTGCCGTGGTGGCGGGCACGGTGCAGGCACAAGGTCCCCCGTACCATGCGGAAGCGTGAAGCTGACAATTCTGGGCGGCGGCGGATTCCGGGTCCCACTCGTGTACGGGGCGCTGCTCGCCGACCGTGCCGAGGGCCGTGTCACCGCCGTCACCCTGTACGACACGGACGCCGACCGGCTCACCGCCATTGCCCGCGTCCTCGCCGATCAGGCCGAAGGGGTGCCGGACGCACCCGCCGTCCTTGCCACGACCGAGCTCGACGAGGCACTGCGCGGCGCCGACTTCGTCTTCTCCGCGATCCGGGTCGGTGGTCTCGAAGGACGGGCCGCCGACGAAAGGGTGGCCCTCGACGAAGGCGTGCTCGGGCAGGAGACGGTCGGCGCGGGCGGCATCGCATACGGACTGCGCACCGTCCCCGTCGCCGTCGACCTCGCCCGGCGCATCGCCCGGCTCGCCCCGCATGCCTGGGTCATCAACTTCACCAACCCGGCGGGTCTGGTCACGGAGGCGATGTCCCGTCACCTCGGCGACCGGGTCATCGGCATCTGCGACTCCCCGGTGGGCCTGGGCCGCCGGATCGCCCGGACCCTCGGCGTCGACCCCGAGCGGGCCCGGATCGACTATGCCGGCCTCAACCACCTGGGCTGGGTACGCGGGCTGCACGTCGACGGCCGCGACGAACTGCCGCGCCTGCTCGCCGACCCGCACCTGCTCGGCTCGTTCGAGGAGGGAAAGCTCTTCGGCACCGACTGGCTGCAGTCACTCGGTGCGATCCCCAACGAGTACCTGCACTACTACTACTTCAACCGGGAAGCCGTCCGCGCCTACCAGGATGCGGAACAGACCCGCGGCGCCTTCCTCCGCGATCAACAGGATGGCTTCTACGCCCGGATGAAGGACCCGGCCGCTCCCGCCTTCCCGGCCTGGGACCGGACCCGCGCCGAGCGCGAGGCCACCTATATGTCGGAGAACAGAGAGGTCGCCGGGGTCGGCGAGCGCGACGAGAGCGATCTGGAGTCCGGCGGGTACGAGCAGGTCGCCCTCGCACTCATGCGGGCCGTCGCGCGTGACGAACGGACCTCGCTCATCCTCAATGTCCGTAATCGCTCCACGCTCTCCGTGCTCGACGCCGACGCCGTCATCGAAGTGCCGTGCCTCGTCGACGCGAACGGTGCCCGTCCCGTCAGCGTCGACCCCCTCCCTTACCACGCCGTCGGACTGGTCACCGCGGTCAAGGCCGTCGAACGCGCCGTCCTGGACGCGGCCGCGAGCGGCTCACGCGCGACCGCCGTCCAGGCCTTCGCACTGCACCCCCTCGTCGACTCGGTCTCGGTCGCCCGTCGGCTGGTCGACGGATACATGAGGGTCCATCCCGGACTCGCCTACCTGAACCGTCCTTGAGCGCCCGGCCCCTGCCTCCTGGCCCCCGCCTTCGGGTATTCCGTACCCGAAGGCGGAGCCGGCTGTCGGCCGCGGAAGGAGGGCGGGTGCCCCGGCCGGTGTACCGAGGAACCCGCAGCGACGTCGCCGTTCCGCACCTCCTCCTGGTGCGTACGACGACGAGCGCGCACACGCGTCGAACTCCGTGCGGAGAAAGTCGGTTTCCCGCCTGATCCCGGTTCCCTACACTGACCGGGAATCGCGCGCTACCACGCCGACGCAGCGCGCGCCGTGACGAGTGAGGGGAGCCCGGCCGTGCGCTACCGCACCGCTGTTGTTGTTCCCCGGTCACGGTATGAGGTGATCCTGGTGTCTTCGTACGCCCGGTGCCGGCTGCGCGGCCGGAACCGGATGTCCGTGACGAACACCTGACCCCTGTCAGCCCGGTGTCGAGTCAACCGGTCGGGAACATTCCGATGAGGCTGCGCCGCATCAGGGGTTCCCACGTGGCCTGACCGCGGGCCCATTCGTCCCGGAAATTGCGCTGCCCGTTCCGGATCATCCCGAAAGGCCATGGGCCGTGCGCACCAACCTGAACCGTCATCCCACAAGCCCGCTGACCGGCGTCCGCAACCTCGGCATCCTCGCTCACGTCGATGCCGGCAAGACCACCATCACCGAACGGATCCTGTACGTCACCGGGTCCACGTACAAGCGTGGCGAGGTCCATGACGGGACGACCGTCACCGACTTCGATTCCCAGGAACGCGACCGTGGGATCACCATCTTCGCCGCTGCGGTGAGCTGTGCCTGGGACGGCCACCGGATCAATCTGATCGACACCCCGGGCCACGTCGACTTCTCCGACGAGGTGGAGCGCTCGCTGCGGGTGCTGGACGGAGCGATTGCGGTGTTCGACGCTGTCGCCGGGGTCGAGCCGCAGAGCGAGTCGGTGTGGCGGCAGGCCGATCGCCACGGGGTGCCGCGCATCGCCTTCGTCAACAAACTGGACCGGGCCGGTGCCGACCTCGACACGGCGGTCGAGTCGATCCGGGCGCGGTTGCATCCGGCCCCGCTGGTGGTCCAGTTGCCGATCGGAGCGGAGGACGGATTCACGGGGGTGGTCGATCTGCTGCGCATGCGGTCGCTGACCTGGGCCCGCGACACGTTCGAGGAGGGCCCGGTGCCGGAAGCGCTGCGCGAAGAGGCGCACCGGCGCCGCCGGCTGCTGGAGGAAGCGGTGGCGGAACTCCACCCGGGCGCTCTGGAGGAGTTCTGTGCTCGGTCGACGGTCTCCGCGCAGACTCTGGCATCCGCGCTGCGCGACCTGACCCGTACCGGTGAGGGCGTGGTGGTGTTGTGCGGCTCGGCGTACCGCAACTGCGGGATCGAGCCGCTGCTGGAGGCGGCAGTGGCCTATCTGCCCTCGCCGCTGGACGTGCCGGCGGTACGCGGCACCCGGGGCGGCGAGCCGCAGGAGCGGGCCGCAGACCCGGAGGCGCCGTTCGCGGCGCTGGTGTTCAAGGTGAATTCGACCGCCACGGGGCGGCTGACGTACCTGCGTGTGTATTCCGGAACGATCGAGAGAGGAGATGCGGTGCTGGACGTCGGCGCGCGGCGCACCGAGCGGATCGGCCGGATTCTGCGGGTCCAGGCCGACCGCCACGCGGAGACGGACCGGGCGGTGGCCGGGGACATCGTCGCGGTGGTCGGGCTGAAGTCGGCCCGAGCCGGGGCCACGCTGTGTGTACCCGCAGCTCCTCTGCTCCTCGAACCGCCGACCGTCGCCGAACCAGTGGTCTCCGTGGCGGTCGAGGCCCGCAGGCGCACCGATACGGACCGGTTGGCGTCGGCGCTGGCGCGGCTGGTCGAGGAGGATCCCTCGCTTGCGGTCAGGACCGATCGCGAGACGGGCCAGACGGTCCTGTCGGGGATGGGCGAATTGCATCTGGAGGTGGCGGTGGAGAAGATCCGGCGCGCCCATGGACTGGATGTCGGCATCGGTCGGCCGAGGGTGGCCTACCGGGAGACCGTCGCGCGCGGTGTGTCGGGGCTGGTGTACCGGCATGTCAAGCAGGACGGAGGCGCCGGCCAGTTCGCCCATGTCGTCCTCGACACGGAGCCGTTGGAGTCCACCCCGGGCACGTCCGGTGACAACGGCACCGGCAGCGCTGTGGACTTCGTGTTCCGGTCGACTGTCGTCGGTGGCAGGGTGCCGCAGGAGTTCGTCCGGGCGGTGGAGGCCGGCTGCCGGGATGCTCTTGCCGAGGGGCCTCTCGGCGGTCACCCGGTGACCGGGCTGCGGGTCACGCTGACCGACGGAGCCACGCATGCGAAGGACTCCTCGGAGATGGCGTTCCGGACGGCCGGCCGGCTCGCACTTCGGGAGGCCCTGCGCGCCGGTGTCATGGTGCTGCTGGAACCGGTGGTCGAGGTCACGGTCACCGTGCCCGACGACGCCGTGGGCGGGGTGCTCGGCGACCTGGCGGCACGGCGCGGTCGGGTCTCGGGTTCGGTCGCACGGGCGGGCACGGCGGTGATCACCGCGACCGTGCCGCTGGCCGAGCTGTTCGGCTACGCGACCCGGTTGCGCAGCCGGACCCAGGGCCGGGGGACTTTCACCACCCGTCCCACCGGCTTTGCCCCGGCGCCCAGCAAGGCGCCTGACGGGATGGCGTCCCGGTGACGCAACGGCCGGCCCCGCCGAACCAGGGCGGGGCCGGACCGGCCGTCGTGCCTGCCGGCCCGGTTCGCCCTGTGCCACGGCATACCGGACCCGTGTCCCGCGCATGTCTGCGTGGACCGAGCGGGCGGCACGCAGACCGGCTGTCGTGACGGAACTCAGCAGAGGCGCCGGCCTCCGGTCGCGGCACAGGCGGTCAGGGCCGTGCTCGGCCGGGCCCGGCGTGCCCCCGCCGGGCCGCCGCGCTCACCCGGGCGCGGTTCGCACAGGCTGCGTGGTCGGTCACCGCGACGCGAGGCGCGCGTGCGGCCCGGACCGGGAGGTGTCCGCGGTGCTGGCGGCCCGGTGGGCATCGGTACCGCCGCGGTCGAACGGGCGCCCGTCGGCGCACTCCCGGAGGCTGAGGCACAGGTGAACCGCCCGCCGACGTGGGCACGGGCCGCTCCGGCGGCTTGGGCGAGAGTGGAGTTGACATGCTCCCGCACCCGCATGCCGTACGGATCTCCGGCCGTCGCCCCGGGAGAACGGGGCCGAGCCCGGAGCGTCATCAGCCTTCGGCGGCCCGGAGTTCGCTGCTGATCAGGAGGTGGAGCTGAGCCTCCAGCCAGGCGTCGGTGCGCCCGTTCTCCGGCTGCTGGTCCAGGGTGTTCAGGAACGCCCGCAGCAGTGCCGCCGCTCGGGACAGCCCGGTCCGTGACAGGGCGGTCGCCGCCGCGTCGATACGGGACCTGGCCGGTGCCGTCGGACGGAGCAGCCCGTTGTGGGCCGCGGCGGCAAGAGCGGATATCGCCTCGTCCAGCGCCTCGGTCAGCGGATCGGGTACCCGGTGCGCGGCCGCTGCCAGGGCCGTGGACCCGTCACCACGGGCCAGATCGGGCACCGTCACCCCGGCCGGGGTGAGCACCGCGATCGGGTCGATCCGGATCCCGCCGCCGGCGCGGTGCACCGAACCACTGACGTGCGTGGCTCCGCTCTCCAGCGCATCGGCCAGGGCGTCCAGGGCGCCGGGGCACTCCGGCCGGTAGGCGGACGTCAGCAGGGCGGACGTCCCCGAGACGTCCCGTACCACTGCTTCGAGGCGCTGTTCCGCGGGGTCGTACCCGACGCTTTCGATCACGGAAAGGGCGACCACCCGGACGGTTTCCGCCTCGACGCGGGGGCGGATCAGCCGCGGCGGCTGCCCCTCCCAGCCCGCGGCGAGCGCCGACAGATCCCGTACGAGCAACGGCTCGGGGAGATCCGTCCAGGCCGCGCCGACCGGGGTGATGCTCGTGGTGCCGAGGCGGCCCCGGGTGATGGTGAGGGCGCGGCTCGCCGTGCGCCGGATGCTCTCGCTGACCAGGCTTCCGGTGGCCAGCGACGCGAGGGGCGTGGACAGGACCCGGCGCGTGGCGAGCCGGTGGCCCGTGAGCTCCTGGCCGTCGGTGGCGGTCCACTCCTTGCGGAGCACCAGGACGGTGCCTGCGCCGGGGTGCGCGAAATACACCTCGGCGACGAGTGCTTCGGCCGTGCCGCGGACCCGGCAGCCGAGCGAGGTGAGCCGGACCCGGCGCAGCGGGGTGTCCCCGGTCTCCCGGGTGCCGAGGGCGCCGGGGACCGTGGCGGCCCGTCGACGGGCGTGAACCTCGGTCAGCAGAGCGGCAACCAGCTCCGGGCGGTAATGGGCACCGCGGTCGGCGTAGGCGGTGAGCTGGCCGATCAGTTCGGCGACCGCACCGGCGGGCCAGTGCAGGGACGCAGCGGTCATCGCCTCACCGGCGCGGGTCAGTGCAGCGCGGAGCACCGGACCGGCATGGGCCACGCCCTCCCGCAGCAGTTCGTCGGCGAGCGCCGCGACGGCGTTCAGTTCGGGCCGGGCCGCGGGGTGCGTGTCGGTGGAGCGGCCGCCGACCTGCACAGGGGCGGAACGGTCCTCGGTCCCCGCTTCGTCGGCGGCCCGGAACGCCCAGACCGCCAGCGTCACCATCTCGTCCCGCACCGCGGCGGACGCGTCCGTCAGCGCGTACGCGATCTCGCCGGGCACCGGGAACCGCACCGTGCAGGTGGGCAGTTCCACCCACGGACCGGGGCGGTCAGCAGTGGGGCGGTGCACCAGGGCGCCGTAGCCGCGGTCGAACGTGCGACGGGCCGCGGTGAGTGCCCGGGCACCGAGAGCCTCGGTCAGGGCGCGGTCGCAGACGCTGCCGGGCGACCAGTCACTGACAGGGGAGGGGCAGGCGTCCGCGTCGGTCTCGGCATGGCGCTGATAGGCGAGGACGAGGCCGATGAGGTGGCGGCACACGCCGGGTGCGGCGCAGCTGCAGCTGCCGTCGCCCAGACCGGCGCCGGGCGGCAGGACTGCTGTGGTGCCGTCGTCGAAGCGAGCGCTCACGGTGGTGTCGGGCCCGGTGGTGAGGGCGGGCGCCGTGCCCGCGTCCAGTTCCTTCGTGGCGCGCTTGACCAGGCCACGATTGGCGAGCGCGGCGAGCGTGTCCGGGGTGAGGGCCAGCAGGTCGGCACGGGGTGCGGACACGCTGGATGTATCGGTGCTTGCCTCCGCCGTCGTCCCGGTGCTCATCCCGGACCCTGCGTCGGTGCTCGTCCGGGTCATCGGCCCAGCCTCTCGGCGACGAACTCGGCCAGTCGGCCCGGTGTCATCGCGCCGATGTGCGCCCCCGCCTCGGCGAGTCGGCCGGCCAGTTCGCGGTCGTAGTCGGGATTCGCGTCCTCGTCCAGCGCGGCCAGGCCGAGTACCGTGCTGCCCTGTTCCACCAGCCCGCGCACCGTGCGCACCAGCCGGTAGGAGTCGCCGCCCTCGTAGAAGTCGGTGATCAGGGCGACGATCGTGCGACGCGGGTTCTCCACCAGACCCGCGCCGTACTGCACGGCCCGTGCGATGTCCGTGCCGCCGCCGAGCTGGACCCGCATCAGCAATTCCACCGGGTCGGTCACATCGGAGGTCAGATCCACCACATTGCTGTCGAACGCGACCAGGTGCGTCTTGAGACCGGGCAGCCCCCACAGGCAGGCGGCGGTCACCGCCGAGTGGATCACCGATCCGACCATCGAGCCCGACTGGTCGACCAGCAGAATCAACTGCCATTGCGTCAGATGGCGTTGGGTACGGGAATGGAAGTGCGCCCGCTCGATCAGAAGGCGCCGTTCCGTCGGCTGGTAGTGGGCGAGGTTGGCCCGTACGGTCCGCCGGAAGTCGAAGTCCCTGGCAAGCGGCACCCGGCTCGGCTGCCGGGAGCGGGTGCCGTGGAACGCCCGGCGAATCTCCGGCTGCAGCTTGGCCAACAGCTGCTTGACGACCGACTCGACGATGCGCCGGGCCAGCCGCAGCACCTGCGGGTTCATCAGATGCTTGGTGCGCAGCACCGCCCGCAGCAGGGTCGGGCTCGGCTCGACGCGCTCCAGGACCGCCGGGTCGGTGACGATCTCCTGGATGCCGTACCTCTCGACGGCGTCCCGCTCCAGGCGCTCGATGGTCTCCTTCGGGAAGAGCCGGTGGATGTCGTCGAGCCAGTCGATCGCGGTCACCGGCGAGGGGCCGTCCCCGCCCGTGCGGCGGGCGGCCGTCCCCGACCGGCGTACACCGCGCCTGGCGAGGTCGGGGTCCCGGCCGTAGAGCCAGTCGAGCGCGGCATCCCGGTCGGCATGACCCGGCCCCAGCGGGCCGGTGTGCCGTTCGGCTGCGGAGCCGAGGATCAGCCGCCAGCGTTCCAGTCCCGGGTCGGGAACCCCGCAGGGATCCTGGGCGGTCGTGTGCGTCATCGGGTCGGGCGTCGTGGTCATGGTGCGGCTCCCAGGCCGTAACGGGACAGCAGTCGGGACACGTTCTCCTCCAGGGCGCCGGCGCGGGCGATCACCAGCGGGTCCGCGGTGGTCCGCAGCAGCGTGCGCGACGAGCCGCGTACCCCGCGCCGCCGCAGCAACTGCCCGGCGATCCGTTCGCGTTCGCGCGGCGGGAAGAACGCGAACGCCTGACGCAGAGCGGGCAGACCCGACAGGAAGTCACGGTCGGGCAACGCACAGACGACGCTGTCCAGCACATCGACGAGAGACTCCGCGCCCGACCGGTCCCCGCCGCCCTCCGCCTCCCCCGTCACCTCGTCGCGGGCGAGGGCGAACAGTCCGGCCAGCCAGTCGCCGAGCGCATCCGTACCGGCCGCCGCCACCGCACGCACCGCCGCGGCGCGATCCCCGGACACCCCCGACGAGCCCCCCAGCACCCGGTGCATCCCGAAAGCGGCGCCCCGCAGATCGATCGGCGCATCCGCGTCACGGCTCATCCGCAGCGCGATCCCGGCCACGGCCGGCCGGGACACCGCAAGCAACTCCTGCGCGTGCAGCACCGCATCCCGCACAGCCACCACGGCCCGCAGCCGGGGGAGGTCCACACCCGACCCGCCGCGCGCGCCCTCCAGGAGCCACAGCAGCCGCTCCGTCGCCCTATCGATCACAGCGGCGAGCAGCGGACCGCGCGCCACCCCGAACACCCGGTCGTGCCGCCACAGCCCCAGAGTCGTGGCGAGTACGTCGCCGAGCGGCCCGACGGCCTTCAGCTCGCCGGTTCGCGCCACCAGTTCGGTGAGCAACTGCTCCGACAGCGTGCCCACCCCGCACAGCACGGCGTCGAACAGCACCTCGGCCAGTGCGTCGGCCCCGGCGGCAACGCCCTGGGTCCGCTCGGTGAGCGCGGCCGCTGCCGCCTCCGCCAGGCTCGCCCCGTAGGCCCCCGCCTCGACCAGCGCGGCCTCCCGCCCCTGTGACGGCCGAGGCTCCCACCGCTCGGTGAACACCGGGTCGATGCCGTGCTCGGGACCGGCGGTCCGACCGTGGCCCGGGATTCCCAGCACCCGCAGCCGGTGCAGTACCCGGCTCCGCTCCAGATCGGCGGCGTCGGTGAGGTCGAGGCGGTACGAGGAGCTTCCGCCGTCGAGGCCGAGTCGGCCGAGCTGCGCCGCCACATCGTGCACCAACGGCGGTGCCGGGGTGGCGGGATGCAGCCGCCCCACGCGGTCTCCGCTGCAGGCCGCGACCATCTCGACGACGGCGGGGTGGTCGCCCGTCGTCAGCGTGCCCCGGGTCGTCCATGGCAGCGGTCGGTCCAGGTCGTCCGTGATCAGGGCGCCCGCGAGGCCGTCCAGCACATCGATCCTGGCGGGCCGTGGATGGCCGCGCAGCGTCGTGAGGCCCTCGGCCAGACTGCGGGCCGCGATCAGATCGGCGGTGGAAACCGGGAACTTCCGGGCCCGCAGCCGCTCGACGACCACCCGCAGCAATGCGTCGGCGGCCGCCCGGGGACCCGACTCCCACACCTGCTGGTAGTAGCCGGGCGACGGCATGCCCGACTGATACCCGGAGAACGCGTCCAACTGCCGGAACGAGTACGGCACGAGGAAGCTCCCGGCCTGCGCCTCCTCCGGCGGAGCGGGCACCTCCGGCCACCCGTCGGCCCCGAGCGCCCAACCGTGCGCGGCGCTCCCGCGGTCCCCGCCGGATGACGCCAGGGCCCGCAGCGCCGGCTGGTGGAAGCCACCGGTCACCACCAGCACCGGCCCTTGCCCGGCGACAGCGACCGCGGCCCGCACCCACGCCGCCATGTACGCCTCCCGCGCCCGGTCGCCCGCATCCGCCTCCGCGTCCCCGCGTACCAGCGCGAAGTACGCATCGAGACGCGCGGCGAGACCGTCGTCCGGCTCCACCTCGAACAGCCGGTCCCAGAGCGCGTCCGAGGAGTCCACCGCGAAATGACGGCAGAGCCGCTCGGTCGCCTCCGCGTACCGGACCTCCGCGTCGGCGTACCGGTTGGTGCGCTCCGCGAACGCCGGATGCCAGGCCGGCAGGTCGATGAAACGGACCTCCGCCCCGGCGGCCCGGCCCGCCCGCAGTGCGACCCACTCGGGCGAGTAGTCGCACAGCGGGGCCCAGGACGTAGCGGCCCGCTGCCCGTCGCGGTAGTGGCTGAACACCGCGACCGGCAGCTCGTGTCCGAGCAGCAGTTCGTCCAGCCGGGCGTTCATCTCGGCCGGGCCCTCCACCAGGACGTGGGCGGGGCGAAGCTCCTCGATGGTCCGCTCGACGAGCCGGGCGCAGGCGGGGGAGTGGTGGCGCACCCCCAGGAAGACGGCGGACATCAGTCGGCCAGCAGGTGGCGCGCGTCGTAGAGGGCCTGCCACTGCGGGCCGCGGCGGCGCGGCACGTGCTGTTCCAGGTAGCGGCGCAGCCGTGCCAGGTCCTCCGGGCTGTCCTTGGCCGCCGTACCGGCCAGGCAGGCCACGACATCGGCCGCGCTGCCCGGTTCGCCGCGCAGGAACCAGCCGCGTACGCCGACCGCATGGGCGACCGAGACCGCTTCCGCCGTGCTCATCACCGCCGAGGGCCGGTCCGAGCCCGTCCCCGAGCCGTCGGAACCGCCTGCCCCGGCGCCCGCGCGCAGCTCGCGGAACGTACCGACCAGCACCTCCAGCACATCCCGGTCCGGCGGCGGCTCCACGCCCGAGCGCCGCAGCAGCGTGCTCACCTCGGCCTCGACGAGCGCCAGCTCGGTGTCCAGGTCGGGGATCGGGAACACCGTCTCGAAGTTGAATCGCCGCTTGAGCGCCGCGCTCATCTCGTTGACGCCCCGGTCCCGGGTGTTGGCCGTCGCGATCACGTTGAACCCCTGCCGGGCGAAGACCATGCCGTCCGGCCCGGTCAGCTCCGGGATCGCCACCACCCGTTCGGAGAGCAGCGAGAGCAGCGAGTCCTGCACCTCCAGCGGGCAACGGGTGATCTCCTCGAACCGTACGAGCCGGCCCTCCGCCATTCCGCGCAGCATCGGCGCCGGGACGAGCGACCGCGTCGAAGGTCCCTCGGCGACCAGCAGCGCGTAGTTCCAGCCGTACTTGATCTGGTCCTCGGTGGTGGCGGCGCCACCCTGCACCGTCAGCGTCGAGTCCCCGCTGACCGCGGCGGCGATCAACTCGGAGAGAAGCGACTTGGCGGTACCCGGCTCGCCCACCAGCATCAGGCCCCGGCTTGTCGCCAGGGTCACCAGCGCCCGGTCGACGAGCGACGGGTTGCCGACGAACTTCCGGCTGATGCCCGCGTCCGTGTCACCGATGATGAAGCGGCGGGCCGCCCGCAGGCTCAGCTCCCAGCCCGGCGGCCGTGGATCGCGGTCGCCGGCGCGCAGCGTGTCCAGCTCCGCCGCGTACCTGACCTCGGCCGGGGGCCGCTGCACGGAGGGCCCCGACACCTCGTCCGTCGTCTGCGCGGTCACGACGCGACTCCCTCGGTCAGCTCCGTCAGGTCGGCGAGGAGTTCGGAGACGGTCACCGTGTCGAGCCCGGCGAACCGCAGCGGATAGGAGCGGCGGGGGAAGTGGTCGCTGGGGTGATCGTCGAGCCACACCGTTTCGAGGGTCTGGTCCGGGAACATGTCGACGACTCCGACCGCGATCCCGTCGTCCAGGGCGATCACCAGGTACACGTTGTCCGCGAGCCGCTTGGAGATCCACCGCTCGACCCCGGCGTCCTGCGGCGTCCCCCGCTCCCAGCCGCGTCGCTCCAGCCCGAGCACCTTGCCGGTCGGCACTTTGAGTCCCTCGAACCGGGTCAGCCGGTGGCCATCGGCCTCTTCGTCCGTCAGCCGGAACACGGCGCGTCCCAACTGTGGGAACGGCTGCAGGATCTCGTAGTCCGCGAACACCTCGGACCAGTCGTCCAGCCGTTCGCCCAGCGCCAGTGGGTGCGCGATCCGTACCGTCGCCCCGTCGGCCGGCTCGAAGGTGTCGTCCTCGACATCCGCGAAGGTACGGTCTTCAGCCACCCGGAACGCGGTGGTCACTCCGTCGGTCTCGCTCAGCCACACCAGTCGGCGCACCAGATGCCAGAGCAGCGGATGCTGCAGGAACAGCTCCCGGAACTCGGCCATCGTCCAGGAGCGCCGTGCGACCATCGCCGCCTCCAGGCGCCGCACCTGGTCGGAAGCGATCGTCCGCACATCCTTCTTCAGCGCCATGAACCGCTTGCGCTCGGCCGGGGCCAGCTCCGCGTCGTCCCGCGCACCCGGCATCGGAAGATCCTTGCGGCGCTTGCCGTCGTCGTCCAGCACATAGGGCCGCAGCTGTTCGTCGAACGCGACGGTGAATCGGCGGGTGCCGTAGTCCACGACCGTGGAGCCCTCGGCGTCCAGTCCGAGGTCCGGCACCAGCCGGTCGGAGAGCTGCTCGCCGGTCAGCCCCAGCCCCGAGGCGACCTCGGCTATCTTCTCCTGGGCCCGGACCTTCAACGCCTTGAACTTCACCCGCTGCGAGATGCCGTGCAGATGCAGCAGTGCCACATCCGTGCCGATGGCGGCGAGCACGTCGAGACCCTCGACCGCCCGGTGGTGTGCGCCCTCGCCGGGCCAGGCGCGGATGACCGGCGTGAGCCGACGCACCGTCCCGTCGTCACCGAGCAGCCCGAGCGCCTGCAGCGTCCAGGACTCCTTGGCCGGCATTCCGGCCAGCCGCCACTGCTCGAACAGCGCCCAGGCGAAGGCGGCGAGCGACTCCGGATCCGCCGTCTCCATGAGGGCGGCAACGCCCGGATAGGTCTCCCCCGGCTTGGACAGTGCCAGCATCATCAGGGCATTCCGGACCGACTCCTCCGGCAGAGCGCCGCCGCCCCTGACCAGGATCTGCGGCAGCAGAGCGGCCTCCGCCCATTCGGGGACGACCGGCAACCTGGCGGGCAGCGCCCGCTCCAGCGGATCGGCCGCCAGCAGCTCGTCGACCACGGCCGCGGCTGCCGCGCCGTACCCTGCGGCGGCGTCGTGCACCACCGCGTCCCCGTGGACCGCGGCGATCTGCACCAGCGCCTGCTCGGCGGCGCGACGGGAGGGTCCCGCCTTGCCGACCGCGTCCGGCACCAGGTGGGCGGCAGCCGTGGCGCCGTGCCGGGTGAACCATGAACGGGCGGTCGCCGCAGTCGACTTGAGCCGTGCCGACCAGTCCGCCATGTGCCGGGCGACCGCGACATCCACATACGGCAGGAGCAGCGGGGCGATGGAGCTCGGCTGATGGGGCGCCGCGCGGAGCAGCACCGGAAGCATGTCGAGTCCGAAGCGGGCGGCGACCGGCTTCAGCGTCTCCTCGACGTCCCACAGATCGTCCGGTGCCCACTTGTCGAGCCAGGGCCTGACTTGCTCCTCCGGGCCGTGCAGGAACACCCAGGCGGGCTCGAGGCTGGTCAGCGCGTCCGTCGCCTCGTACACAGCGACCTGCTTCTCCCAGTACGGCGCGTCCTCCTGCCCGTGCTCGCGGTTGTACCAGGAGCGGCAGGTGGCCCACTCCTCCTTCTCTCCCGGAAGCCAGGACACGGTCGGCTCCGCCTCGGCCGTCAGCCCGCTGATCACCGTGGCGGTGGTGCGCTTGCGCGGCCGGGACCACGGCGGGGAGACCAGCAGCTCCGGCAGCGTGTCCGAAGCGACGTCGGCGACCCGGCCGACCGGGTTGAGCAGCGGATCGATCACCGCGACAAGGTCGGGGTCGAGCGTCGCAAGCACCGTCGTCACCACGTCGCGGTGGGCGCCGATGTGACCCGCGAGCAGCAGCCCGGTCGACTCGGCGGACCCCGGAGCCGAACCGTCCCGCACGGCCGCGGCGAGCAGTCGCAGAGCGCGGACCGGATAGCGGTGCGCCGCCCTGAACAGCGCGGCCCGGACGTGCTTCGCGTCCGAGTGGGCAAGGAGAAAGCCGAACGCCTCGTCCGACGGGAGTTCCACCAGCGCGTTCGCGAGGAACTTCACGTAGTCCACGGAGTAGTTGTCGCTCAGACGGACGGCCAGCAGCGGCGCGACCGCCGTTCCGATGCCCTCGGCGACCGTGCCGACCGTTGCGGCCGACCAGGTGTAGCCGACGTGCCTGCCCAGTTCGCCGACCTGCTCGGGAGCGTTGAGCGAACAGAACACCATGGAGCGCAGGGTGCCGTCGCTCTCGCCGGTCACCTGCGGGTCGGCGCAGAGCTCGGCCACCCACTCCGTCTCGCTCGGCACCAGGTACGACACGACGATCCGGCGCACCACCTCGTCGCGGCAGCCGCCGAGCGCGGCGACCGCGACCCCGTAGGTCTCCTCGTCGGTGGTGGCGAGGAGCGCGCGGACCCGGTCGGCGGCCGGTCGTCGCGCCCCCGACCAGTAACCGCCGCGACGGGCCGTCAGCGATTCCAGCCACGGGTCGTACCGGCGCCTGCCTTCCTGGGTCCGGTGCGCCTCGACCATGAACAGCTCCACCACCGCCCGGGCGGCGAACGGCAGCCCGTACTCATGGACCCAGTGGTCCGCCCACGCCGCGTACGTCAGCGGGTGAAGGCCGACCACCGAGGCGAGGACCGCCGCACCGACCGGATCGGGGCTGCCCGCCAGATGTGCTCGGGTGGCCTCGACAAGCCGGTCGTCGCTGCGGGGAGCCGCCAGGAATTCGGCGATCCACTCGCGGTCCTCGGAGAGCCTGAGCTCCACCGAGTCCAGCGTGTCCTGCGCGATCCTGGCCGTCGCGCGCCGCACACCCCCGCGCCTCGGGTGGAGATGGCGCCGCCAGACGGCCGGCAGCTCGAAGGTGTCCTCGTCGGGAAGGGCGCCCGGAGTCCCGTCCGACACAGCGCCTTCGGCGACCACCGGGGCCGGGCTCACCGCTGATGCCGCCCCGCCCACCTCGCGGTACCCCTTGCGTTCCTTCTCCGCGATCGTCCTGCGCAGCTGTTCCTGCGCGGCGTCCGCCGACGCGAACTCCTTGGTCTGCGTCCGTCCGTCGCTGCCGACCCGCCCGTACCGCACCGTCACCACGCCGCCGTCGGCCCCGGTCTCCCAGAACTTGGACGCAGTCCCCTCGACGTACTCCCAGCGCCGCACCGGCCCGCCCCTTTCACATCCGGACAGCCCGCTTCCGACGGGCTTCTCGATCAGTGCTGCCACACTAGTGTCCTGAGTCTTTGATTCGGTTTAGATATCCGGTGAGGCGTTCGAAGATCTCGTCGGCGGTCTTCGTCCAGACGAAGGGCCTGGGGTTGT